>JAOTVL010000128.1 GCA_029863525.1 Gemmatimonadota bacterium | reverse complement strand
CGCTGGAGAATGCGCGCCACGATGCCGTCGGGATTCGATTGGTACGCGGTGACGGCGACGTAGAGCGTCTCGTCGTCGTGGGCGAGCCTCACCTCCGTGCGCTCGGTGGCGGGGGCCCCCGCATCGGGGTCGGCCTGACGGAAGCCGGACAGGGGAACCGCGCGCGCCCAGACGGACTCGGCGACCCGGCCATCCAGGGAGATCGCGGCCGCCTCGTCGGCCGTCATGCGGTACGCCTGGGCGCGATCGTCTTGGGCCCGCGCCCCAACGGGTGCGACACCGAGCATCCCCACCACCATCACCACCGGCACCCCCACCCTGCCTCGCATCGTCGGCCTCTCCTCCGGCGCGTTTCGTCGGGCCGAAACTAGCTTTGAAATCCATCGTGTGCGACCGCTCCGTCCCGGAGTCGAGGACTCCACCCCGTGCCGCAAGGCTGGAGCTGCCCCCGGTGGGCGTGCCTCGTGCTCGCCTCGCGCCTCCCCTCCCCCGCGCCTATCCTCTCGGCCATGAACGCCCCCTCCTACGACCTCGACGCGGTGCGCCGGCAGATCCCGATCCTCGGCACGCACGTCGCGCTCAACAGTTGTTCGCAGGCTCCCCAGTGCGACGTGACGAGAGAGGCCGCGGAGGCGTACCTGGAGTCGTGGAGCCGCTCGGGGATGGACTGGGATGCCTGGATCGGCGAAACGGAGGCGGCCCGCACGGAGTTCGCCGCGCTCATCGGTGCCGACGCGCGGGACGTAGCGGTCGCGACGTCGGTCTCGCAGGCGACGGCGAGCGTGGCGAGCGGCCTCGACTACGCGGGCACTCGGTCGAAGGTCGTGGCGAGTGGCGCCGAGTTCCCGACGGTCGGGCACGTGTGGCTCGCCCAGGAGCGATTCGGCGCCGAGGTGGCCTGGGTGCCGGTTCGAGACGGTGCGATCGATCTCGGGGAGTACGACCGGCTCGTGGACGAGAGGACACTGGTGGTGTCGGCGTGCCGAGCCTACTACCAGACCGGCTTCAAGCAGGACGTCGCGGCGATCGCCGACATCGCACACGACCGCGGAGCGCTGCTCTTCGTCGACGCCTACCAGACCCTGGGCACGGAGCGGTTCGACGCCCCCGGCTCGGGCGCCGACTTCGTCGCTTCCGGGAATCTGAAATTCCTCCTGGGCATCCCGGGGATCGCGTTCCTTTGGGTCCGGCCGGGTCTCGCCGAGACCCTGCACCCCGCCCTCACGGGGTGGTTCGGCCGCGTCGACCCGTTCGCGTTCGACGCGCAGACCCTGGACTGGGGAGACGGGGCCAGACGATTGGACCTCGGCACGCCGCCGATCATGGAAGCCTACGTGGCGCGGGCCGGCATGGCCTGGTTGCGCCGCATCGGCCTCGACGCCGTGGGGACGTGGACGGCCGAGCTGGGTCGACGCTGCGTCGAAGGCGCCCACGCCCGCGGATTGACCGTCCTCGGGCCGACCGATCCGGCCCACCGTGCCCCGACGACCGCCATCGCGTGTGAAGAGAGCCACGCGGTCGAGCGCGCCTTGAGGGCTCGTGGAATCATCGCGTCGGCGCGCGGTCCGGCGATCCGTCTCGCACCCCACTTTTTCAACACGGTCGACGACGTCGAACAGGGGCTCGACGCGCTCGCCGAGGTCATGCACGCCACCCATGCGTGAGACCTTCGGGTCGCGGCTCGGCCTGCTCGCCACGATGGTCGGGCTCGCCGTCGGACTCGGGAACGTCTGGCGCTTTCCGTACATGGTCGGGCAGTTCGGTGGTGCGGCGTTCGTCCTCCTCTATCTCCTGATTGCGGCGCTGGTCGCCGTGCCCGCCCTGATGGGCGAATGGTCACTGGGTCGACACACCCGCCTGGGGACGCTCGGAGCGTACGAAAGAGTCGGCGTGCCGGGCGGGCGCCGGATCGGTTGGCTGCTCTGCGCCATCGTTTGGATCGCGGTCGCGTACTACACGAACGCGATCGGGTGGGTCGTCTTCCACACCGTGGCTCAGGCGGCGGCGGGTGTGGGGCTCGGCTTCGACGCCTCGGTGATCCTGCCCCCGGAAGCGGGGTTCTCGCCCCTGTCGTTCGGGTTGCAGCTCGCCTTCACCGCACTGGTGCTCGCTGCCGAGGCCGCCGTCGTGCTCAGGGGCGTGCGCGCCGGCATCGAGCGCGTCTCGACCGTCGCGACACCGGTGCTTTTCATCACGCTCCTGATCATGATCGCACGATCCGTGACGCTTCCGGGAGCAGACGAGGGCGTCCGTTGGCTCCTGGCGTTCGAGCCGGGGGACCTCACGGCCGGCGTCGCCATCGCGGCGCTCGGCCAGGTGGTCTTCTCCGTCGGACTCGGCGGAACGCTCATGGTCGTGTACGGCTCATACCTGGCCGACGACGTCGACATTCGGGCCGACGCCACGTGGACCGTGATCGGGGATACGGGCGCCGGCCTCTTGGCCGGGCTCGCGATCTTCCCGGCGGTGTTCGCCCTCGGGCTCGAGCCCGGGTCCGGCCCGGGTCTCCTCTTCGCGACGGTGCCGCAGGTCTTCGACCTGCTCCCCGCGGGTTGGCTCTTCGGCCTCCTCTTCTTCGGAGGGCTCTCCGGCGCCGCGCTCCTCTCCGGTGTCGCGGCCTACGAAGTGCTGGTCGCGAGCTTTACCGACACGCTGGGCTGGTCGAGGCGACGCGCGACCTCGACCGTCTATGCCGTGTCACTCGTGCTCGCGCTGCCTCCGATGATCAATCTCCGGATCTTCGTGCCCTGGGACCTGACCTTCGGATCGGGCGGGCAGACGTTCGGTGCGCTCGTCGCCGTCGTGACCGTGGGGTGGGTCATGAGCCGGGCGGCGCTGCTCGAACAGATCGCGGGTGCCGATGCCTCGCCCGCGGACCGCGCGCTCGTACGCTGGCTACGCTGGGTCGTGCCCACGGCGGTGATCACCGCGGCAACGTGGTGGTTCCTCGCCGAGGTCGTCGGAACCGTCGAGGCGATCTAGCCACACCGTGGCGCGCGGGCCGACCCGAGCGGTAGCTTCGCCGCGACCCCGACCCCGCTCGCCCCGAGCCCGACATGACCGAACGCTCCCACCCCGCTCACGGCACAAGACGCCGGCTGCTTCGGCACATCGTCCTCGCGATCGCGCTCCTCCTGCCCGCGGGCGAGCTGCACGCGCAAGACGCCTCGTCCGTCGTCTACATCGTCCGCCATGCGGAGCGGGCCGAGGACGGAACTTCGGATCCGCCGATCTCGGAGATCGGCGAGGCCCGGTCGCAGCTGATCGCGACACTCATGGCGGATGCGGGACTGACGCACCTCCACACGACCGATTTCCAGCGCACTCGCTCCACGATCGAGCCCACGGCCGCAGCGACCGGCCTGGTGCCGTCGGTCTACGACGCCTCCGACTTGGAAGCGTTCGCGGCTCGACTGCGCGCGACGCCGGGTCGCCACCTGGTCGTGGGTCACAGCAATACCAACACCGAGCTCGTGCGCGCGTTGAGCGGGGATCCAGGCGGACCGATCGGGGAGATGGAATACGACCGCGGCTACGTCGTCGTCGTCCTACCCGGCGGATACTCGGGCTCCTCGATCTTTCGATTCGGACAGGACGGCCTCGAGCGCTGAGGCGCTCAGCCTCCCGCCGACCGTTCGGCCTCAGACGCGGAGGCGACGACGACGTCTTCCGCCAGGAGGCCGAGAATGGAGTACCCTAGCTCGAAGTGATCTTCGAGCACGTCCATGAAGGGATCGAGGGCCACCCGGAGGACCGTGCCGTCCCCGCTCGCCACGACCTCGTGCACGTAGCCGACCGAGCCGAGCGTTTCGGGCAATCCCGGCGTGGCGCCAGCACCCAGTAGGAGCACAGGACGTCCCGGCGCCCGAAGCTCCACGGCTCCGGCGCAGACCACGTGGAAGTCCGTTGCGGTGGCCCCCATCTCGTGCAGGCGATCTCCGGCGAGCAGTTCGATGCTGTCCACCCGGTCGGCGAGCTCGGCCAGAGCATCCATGCTCTCGCTCGGCAGCAGCCTTGCCCGTTGGAGCGCCACCATCCGACCGACGCGATCGAGCGGCCCCTGGTAGGGACCTCGAATGGGAGCGCCCTCCGCCGAGATCGACCGTTCGAGCCGGTCCACGTGGGCGGCGAGTCGGTCCCCCATGTCACCGAGTAGGGCCGACAGAATCCCGAAATTGCGCTCGCATAGCTCGCGGAGCGCGTCGGTCTCCAAGCGGATCGCAACCACATCCGTCTCGGCATGGATTCCGAGCCCGGCGGAGTCGCGAAGCAGCAGCTCGGGGTAGCCGACGAGGCTCCAAGGCCCGACCGTTCGGCTTCTCCCGCCCGCGACCAGCCTCACGAACCCGTCGACGACCATGAACATCGAGTCGATCGTGTCGTCTGGTCGCACGAGCCAGCTGTCCGCGGTAAAGCCGACCTCTTCGGCCTCGAGCGTGAGGAGTGTGAGCTGGGCGGGCGACAGCGTACGAAAGGGCTCGAGCGTCCGCAGGTGGATGAGCGGCCCGACGGGCATCGGGGGGGTGCTCACGCGACCTCCAATCCGCTCAGGAGTCGCGCCGCCCGTGCAAGCGTCGCCGCATGCTCTGCGGAGACGGGTGGCACGCCTTCGATGACGGCCGCGACCTCGGTCAACTGCAGCTCCGTCGCGTGTGCAGCAGCGACGGAGCTGGCGGATTCGATGCCGCACGAGACGATCTCCGCCACCGCCCTGAGGTATTCGACACCGGGATCGCGCTCTCCCCCACTCATCACGGTCGGGTCGCGCTCCCCGTGGAGGTCGTCGAGGAGCGTCGTCAGCGGCTCACGCAGAGGGGGCATGACCATGTGGGTCAGCAGCTCGCGACTGCCGGCCCGCGATTGGGGGATCGGACTATGGAGGCCTCGATAAACGCGCTGATACTCGTCGCTTCCCGACTGGAGGTTGAGGAGTCGGAACGCCCGCTCGAGCGCATGGTCCTGCTTGTCGCGCAGCAGCGTGACCAACACACGGTGCAGCTCGGTATCGCGGCGCGGGGAGGTCGCGGCCCCGGCGGTGAGAGTGTGGCGCCACTGCATGAGGTCGAAGGCCGTCGACACGGCCTGAACCAGCGCCCCCTGAAGAAGCGTACCATCCAGGGGGAAGTTCGGCTGTTCTCTGCGCCACCGGCCCAGCGCCCGGAGCACGCGAAAGCGGATCAATCCGTCCTGCTCGTCACGGAGGTGCCTAAGCAAGATCTGCGGTGCTGTCGCCGATCCCGAGAGAGCGATCGCACCCGGAATCTGCGTACGGATCGAGTGGGGCAGCCGCGTGTCGGCAAGCGCTTCGGCGAGTCGATTCAGCGCCAATGACCCGAAGCGCGTAAGCGTGAAGCGGACGTCGTCTCGGAGGCTGCGTCGCGCGAGGCATCGGATCAGCGGCTCGACCATCCCGGGTGTCCCGAGCGCGCCGGCAGCGGCGACGGCCTCTCGCACGACCTCGGTGTCGGAGTCGGCGAGGAAGCCGCGCAGGAGTGGCTCGAGCTCCGATGCGGGACGAACTCTCAGCGCGGAGGCCACGGCATGCCGCACCGACGCGTCGCTGTCGGCGGCGAGGCGAGTGAGCTCCTTCGCAACGCTCCCGTCGGCGTCCCAACCGCACGCGACGAACGCAGCCCGCGCAGTGCCCACCACGCGGGCATCGGGATCCCTGAAGGCCTCCTCCAACGGTGCCCGATCGGGCGCCATGACCGACAGCGCTCGAACGGCGCCGGCTCGCACCCGGGCATCGGCGTGGCTGAGGAGTCTCGGCGTGATCTCAAGCGCGTCCTCTCGTTTCCCGCTGATGAACACCTCGAAGGCGCGCACGACCACGTCGGCGGACGGGTGGTACAGGAGCGTCGGCGGCACCACGTCGCTGCGGCGCTGCGCGTCGAGGATGTCGAGGGCAGCGATCACGCGACGATCCTCGGGCGCAGTCAGCGTCGCGACGAGAGTATCCAGGGACGCCACGTCGAGAGAGGGGAACGCGCTACCTCGCCGATCTGTCTCCGGATGGAGCGTCTCGCGGAAGACGTCCAGGTAGTGCTCTTTCAGACCCGAGGCCACCAGGAGCCACCCGACCGTCGTAAGACAGGCGATCGCCCCGAAGGTCCCGACCCCCGCCGGTGTAGAGAGGAGCATGAGGATGAGGATCGACGCCACCGCCTGCCCCCCGCGTTGGCCGACCACGTCGATGACGCCCTTCACCTGCGTGCGGAGGCGTTCGGAAAGCGGCACGAAGAGCAGTTCCGTACCGGTCCGATAGAGCGAGTGACGCAGGCCTCCATCTGCGCCCTTGAGCACCACCGCGGCGGTGAGTCCACCCGCGACCACGAAGCCGAGCGTGGACACCATCAGGACGGCCGGCACGAAGACCACGGCGCTGACGAGTCCGAAGTGACCGAGCAGCCAGGAAACGAGGAGTAACTGGACGACCAGCGACAAGACGTTGATTGCGAGATAGGTACTCGCGAAGAAGGCCCCGAGCTCATCGGCCGGCACCAGCTCGTCCGCAACGCTCTTGAACACGAAGTCGATGAGCGTGAAGGACACGGTAGCCAGAAGGACGAGCCCGGCCATTCTCAGGAGGTACGGACGAGTCCAGATCGTCCGACTGACCTCACCGAGCCCGCTCCATCGACGCGAGCGCTGACCGCCTCCGTCCCCGACATCGAGAAGCGCGGGCGCCGTCGAAGCGACGAAGAACGCGGCGGCCGCGGCCAACACCAGATGGCGCGGCTCGAGGAACGCGGTGACGATTCGCGCCGCGCCCGAGCCCACGATGGCCCCCACCACGCTTCCGGAAGCGATCAAGGGGAAGACTCGCTTGGCCTGGGTGACGGTAAAACGGGTCGCCAAGATGGTCCAGAACCGAACGACGATCAGTGAAACGATCACCCCGGACCAGACATAGAGCGAGTACAGGACCCAGACGCCGTCTCGGCCCGCGACGAACCAGAAGCCGGCCGTAACCACCGACGCCGCCAGAAGCCACCCACCGAGCTCGTTTCTGGCCGAGAACCGGCGCACGAACGGTGGCTCTCCGCGCCCGACCGCGATCGCCACCACGGCAATGGCGAGGTAGACCCACGGTAGGCGTCGTGCGGGGAGGCTCGCGAGAAAGAGCGCGTCCCGCGCGGTCTCGAGTAGGGCGTGGCCCGCCATGAAGGCGAACAGCGTGAGAAAGGCGCCGAGCACGTCCCGCCGCTCGTCCGGTCGGATCCGGCCGGACAGCGACAGCAGCCGCAGCGTCGCACGGTTGATGCCAGCCAGCATCGGTCGTGCGTCCGGATTCGGATTGGGCAAGGCCACCTCGTAAGGGAACATCCACTCCCGTCCGGATGAATCTCACACTATCCTTGTGGCCGTGGCCACCTCCTTCGTGGTCCTCGAGGGCTGTCTCCAAATGCGGTTCCAATCGTCGGTGCTCGTCGGCGCACTCGGGTGCGCCGCCCTCCTTCTCGCCCGGCCAGCGCTCGGCACGGCCCAGGCTTTTCCCGCGCCGCCCTCTCCCGAAGAGGCGGATCTGGTCCGACGGGCCATCACCGACATGAAGTCGGCGGAGCGCGGCCCGTACGAGCGCCTCCGATGGTTCTGCAATGACGGCACGGTGCAGCCGCCCGCAGCCGGCGCATGCTCGGCGCGGGGGGGTGGAGTGCAGCACGCCGAGCCGAACACATCGGCGTCGAGGCTCGGCGCGCTCGACTTCCACGTCGGGACGATCTTCCAGGCGCTCGACTACGACGCCTTCGCGGACGAGGCGACGGCGGGTTACCGGCTCCGTGAGCTGGTGCTCGAGCGCTTCCTCGTCGATGTCGACGACGGCTGGGTCATGCGACGCGCTCGCTACTACCGGGGTGCTCGCCAGATCGAAGACGAAGAACGCGCCGGGCGCGCGCTCCTCGAACGACGCTTCGAGGACGGCGCGTGGCTACGCACGAATTTCCTGCTCGCGAGCCGGCTCGCAGCTTCGGTCCCGCACACAACCATCGGCGACGGGCAAACGATGGACCGGATTCGGGCGGTCTCGACGCAGATCGCGGACCAGGCGCCCGACTTTCAGCCGATCAGAGTCAAGATCCACTCGCTGCCGTCCGAAGCGGACATCGGGGCGGTCGAGCGCTACCTCCAACGCGGGTCGCACACGCCGGAGGTGCGGGACGCGCTGGTGCGGTTGCGCGACGATCTGAGGCTGCAGTACGACCCGGAGCGGGCCTTGGCGTCACTCGCCGAGTACGAGAGGCGGACCGACCGCGAGCTCGCCTCGGGAATCGCGAGGCTCCGAGAAGCCCTCCAGCGCGGAGGGTCGCAAGAAAGCTTCGACGAGCTCGTCCGCCTCGCGCCCGTCGTTCGAGCACGAGCCGAATCGGCACCGCGTGGCGCGCTGGCGCTCGACCTCGTGGACCTCGGACTCAGCCTCCAGGAACGTGCGTACGCGCTGGCGACACGACTCGACGCGGAGGCGCCGACGCGCACGCGGGCGGCGGCGATCTCGCGGCTCGGCAAGTACGTCACGCTCGCGTATGCCGCCGGCTATCTCTCCCGCCGCGAGCACGACGCGCTGCAGGAAGAGGCGACGTCGCTGGGCGCTCGCGGCTCCGCCACCGCTGCGGAGTACAAGGCGACGCTCGGATATCTCGGACGCACCGTCGACTGGGCTCGCGGGACGGTGCGCGGCACCTTCGCGCCGGTGCTGGATCGATACGCCCTGGTGGAGCCGGCGTCACTCGGATTCTCGGATGCCGTCCTACGTGGCTCGGTGCTCCTTCCGCTCAGCAACGTGCTCGACGAGTTGCAGGCGGACGCAGACCGACAGCTGGGCGCGACCCACTCCCTCTTCGGCTCTACCGAGTCCTCCGGCTTTCGCGGTCTGAACCCCGGCGTCGCGGTGGGCCCCCTGGACGTTTTGGAAGCTGGCCATCACGACGACGTCTCTGCGAACACGATCTACCTGCTCGCCGAGACACCCCCGGAGCTCAAGCCGGTCGCCGGCGTGCTCACGCTGGCCGAGGGCAACCTGCTCTCGCACGTCCAGCTGCTCGCGCGCAACCTTGGCATTCCCAACGCCGCGATTGCGCCTGAGCTCGGCGCCCGCCTCCGGGCCGCCCGCGGTGAGCAAGTCTTCTACGCCGTCACGCCTCTCGGGCGCGTTCTCGTGAAGTCTCCCGACCAGCTCGACCCGCTCGAGCGCGCCCTCGTCGCCACCGACGAGCCAGGCCAGATCGAGCGGCATCGGTTGGACACGTCACGACTGCGCCTGAGCGTGCGCCGACCCATCCCCCTCGCGGAGCTCAGAGCGACGGACTCCGGCGCCCTCGTGGGACCGAAGGCGGCGAACCTGGGCCAGTTGGCCGCCGACTTCCCGGGACGCGTGTCGGACGCCGTCGCCCTTCCTTTCGGCATGTTCGTGGCCCACGCCGATCGGCCGTTCGGAGGCTCGAGTCGCACGGTATTGGAGGAGCTGCGGTCCGCGTACGGACAGGCCGCCGCCATGCGCGCTCAGGGGAGTAGCGACGGAGAAATCGACGCCTTCATGCTCGAGCGCCTCGCGTGGGTGCGCCTCGCGATCGAGAGGCTCCCGTGGCTACCCGGGCAGCGCGAGGTCATTGCGGCAGCGGTGAGCGGCATGATGAACGGTGAGGTCGAACGAGGCGTCTTCGTGCGCAGCGACACCAACGTCGAGGACCTTCCACAGTTCTCCGGCGCGGGGCTGAATCTCACCATTCCCCACCAGACTTCGATGGACGGGATTCTCACCTCCATCAGGCGGGTCTGGACCTCGCCCTTCAGCGAGCGCTCCTACCTGTGGCGTCGCCAGATTCTCGAAGAGCAGGGCGACGTGTATCCGTCGGTCCTGATCCAGCGGACCGTGCCGTCGGCGAAGTCCGGTGTGCTCATCACCTCCGGG
>JAOTVL010000127.1 GCA_029863525.1 Gemmatimonadota bacterium | reverse complement strand
CACCCGTGGAGCTCCCGTGACGACTCTCCGCATCGCGGCGCTCAGACTTGCGACGCTCGGCTTCTTGACCTTCTCTGGCGCGGGGCAAGTTTCCGGGCAGTCGGTCTTCAACGCCGCCGGACTGGGCGTGCCGAGTGAGGCATTGGACGGGCGTGCTCGCTCCCTCGGGAATCTCGGCATCGGCCTGCCGGGGCCCGGGTTCATTCCGACCGACCCGGCGGCGGCTGGACGCCTCACCCTGGCGACCGGCGTCATCGCCAGCCAACCGAGTTGGGTCGAGTACTCGACCTCGGGCACGGAATCCGGGTCCTTCCAGGCGAATCGCTTCCCGCTCCTCGGGGTGGCGTATCCGATATTCCAGGGGATGGCTTCGATCCAGATCGGGTCCTTCTTGGATCAGCGATACACGGAGTCGAGCGTGGGGTCGGTCGATCTCAGCACCGGGACCGTGCCCACCCTCGACGAGTTCGTCCAGAACGGGTCCGTCTCCAATGTGAACCTGGGCTACTCGCGCTTGTTCGGTCGCGATATCGCGGCGGGGCTCGGGGTCGGCCGGTACGCCGGTTCGGTGGTACGGACGCTGACGCGAACGTTCGAGGACGGATCGACCGGTGACGTCGACTCCTACGTCGAAGAAGGCCGCTGGTCGTACACGGGCCACCACCTCACCGCGGGCGTGTCCACCGGCCTCGGCGACAACGTCCACGTGGCGGCGAGCGTCCAGATCCCGACTGCGTTGGACGCCAGTGCTTCGGACGAGACGGAGGGCGCGGATCGAACGTACGATCTGCCGGTGCAGTACCGGTTCGGAGCCAGCGCCACGTACGGGACCCTCCTCTTCACGGGGAGCGCGGTGTTGGCGGACTGGTCGGGCGCGCAGGACGCGCTGACCGGGGCGGTGCAGGCAGGCAGCGCGAACGGCTTCGGGGTCGGCCTCGAGTTTTCACGCGCGCGACTTTGGGGCAGGGATGCCCCGCTTCGCTTCGGATTCCGGCGCACGGGTCTGCCGTTCTCCTTCGGCTCGGACGACGTGATCGAGCGAATCATGTCCGGTGGGGTCGGACTCGCGCTGAACACGACCAACGACGTCGTACTCGCCGCGGTCGATTTGGCGATCGAGCGTGGGCGCCGGTCGGGGATGGGTGTCGTGGAAAAGTTCTGGCGCGCGACCGTCTCGTTCAAAGCTTCCGGGTTCTAGACCCCGGGGCGATTCGTCGGAGGCTGAGGTGCTGGTCCACTACCACACGTTCGGCTGCAAGGCGAACCAGTACGACACCGAGCGGATGCGTCAGGAAGCCGAGGCGCAAGGCGCAGTCACGACCGACGACCGCGCCGGTGCCGACGTCCTCGTGGTCAACACCTGCACCGTCACCAACCAGGCCGACGCCGAAGCGCGCCGGTTCATTCGCCGACTGAAGCGAGAGCGGCCGGAAGCCCGGATCGTGGTGGCCGGCTGCTCGGCCGCGCTTCGAACCGAAGAGTACCGTTCGATGGACGGCGTGGCCGAAGTGGTCCCCGGCCATGACGCCGCACTCGTGGCGCGTGCCGTCCGATCTCTGGCGAGGCACGCCGATGGTGGGCGCTCGGGCACGGGTCTCACGCAGATCGAGCTGAGGACCTCGTTGGACCGGATCGACTCCGAGCCGATCGGCGGTGCGCTCCTGCGCCGTCGGGCCGGGGCCGCGCGTGGATGGTTGAAGGTCCAGGACGGGTGCGATCGGAAGTGCTCTTTTTGCGCCACACGTCTGGCGCGCGGAGCCTCCCGTTCGCGTCCGATGTCCGAGGTCGTGGCAGAGGCTCGACTTCTCGCCGAATCGCACGACGAGCTCGTCGTGACCGGCATCCATATCGGACACTACGGCCTCGACCTCGATCCCGGGTCGACGCTCTCGGCGCTGTGCACTCGGCTCCTCGATGAGGTTGCCGACGTGCGGTTCCGTCTCGGAAGCGTGGAAGCGACCGAGGTCGACGACGCGCTCCTCGACCTTCTGGAAGGCTCTGGAGGTCGGCTCGCGCCGCACCTCCACATGCCGCTGCAGAGTGGCGCCGATACCGTGCTTCGCGGCATGCGTCGCTGGCACACCCGTGAGCAGTATCGTGCTCGCGCACTCGAGATCGCCGCTCGGATCGCACCGCTGGGTCTCGGTGCAGACCTGATCACCGGCTTTCCGGGCGAATCGGAAGGGGATCATCGCGACACGGTCGCGCTCATCGAGGAGCTGCCGTTCACCTACCTGCACGTCTTCCCCTTCTCTCCACGGCAAGGAACGGCGGCCGCCGAGCTTCAGCGCGCGGCCCAGGTACCGCAGCGCGTGGCAGGCGAACGGGCCAAGGAACTCCGCACGCTCGCCCACGAAAAGGGCCGAGCGCACCGCCGTGCCCGGGTGGGCACGCGCGCAACCGTGGTCGTCGAGGGTGACGGCGGGACGGGCATGACGGAGGATTACCTCCGCGTGGGCGTCCGGACGTCGGACGCGCCTGCGCCGGGACGCTTCGAGGGCACCCTGCTCGGTGAGGGGGACGATCTGTATATTGTTGCGCCCCGAGATCCAGGCGTTATTGCGACATGAGCCCAAAGCCGACGAAGCGCGCGTACGTCGAAACGTACGGGTGTCAGATGAACATCAGCGACGGCGAGCTGATGGAGGGGATCCTGGAGAATGGGGGATACCGGATCGTCGACGCACCCGAAGACGCGGACGTCGTCCTGGTGAATACCTGCGCCATTCGGGAGCACGCGGAGAAGCGCGTGCTCGGCCGGGTCTCCCAGCTCAACGGGCTCAAGCGGGAGCGACCCGACATGGTCCTCGGGGTCACCGGCTGCATGGCCCAGCGCATGGGCGAGACGCTTCTCGAGCAGGCTCCGTACGTCGATCTGGTCATGGGTCCCGACGGTTATCGTGGTCTCCCCGAGGCGCTCGCGCGCCTCGAGACCGACAGTGGGGCCGAGGCGGGCGGTGCCGTCGCGCCGGGCTCGACCTCGGGGATGCGTACCGTTGCGACGCGGAGCCCGGACATTCGGGGCCACGTGGCGGTGCCCGGGAAGGGGCGGCGCGGTCCGCAACTCGCTGTGCTTCGGCTCGATATGGACGAGAACTACCGAGGTCTGGAGCAGCGGCGCGCCGACGGACCGAGCGCGTGGGTCCCGATTCAGCGCGGCTGCGATCATCGATGCACGTACTGCATCGTGCCGTACGTGCGGGGCGGAGAGAAGAACCGCAGCGCGGGCGAGATCGTCTCCGAGGTCCGCGGCCTCGCCGAGCACGGCGTCACGGAAGTGACGCTGCTCGGACAGACCGTGAACTCATACGTGTGGGAAGACGTTTCCTTCCCGAGGCTCCTGGGCCGGATCGCCCGGATCGACGGGATTCGTCGCGTCCGCTTCACGTCCCCGCATCCGAACGACGTCACGCCCGAGCTCGTCGAGGTCATGGCCGATGAACCGGCGGTCTGTGCCCACCTCCACCTTCCGGCACAAGCGGGCAACGACCGGACGCTCAAGCGCATGTTGCGCAGGTACACGGTGGGAAGCCTCCTCGAGAAAATCGCGATGGTGCGCGGCGCGATACCTGACATCGCACTGTCCACGGACATCATCGTTGCCTTCCCCGGAGAGACCGATGCGGAGTTTCGGGACACGCTCGATCTCATGCGCTCGGTCCGCTTCGATGAAGCGTACACGTACAAGTACTCCGCACGAGACGGAACGCCGGCGACCCGCCTTCCCACGGTAGACTTCATCGATCCCAACGTGGCCCAGGCTCGTCTCGAGGAGTTGATCGTCGTGAGCCGCTCGATCCAGGCCGACATCAATCGTTCGGAGCTCGGCCGTGTCGAAGAGATTCTGATTGAAGGACAGGGGCGCGATCCGGGTCAGCTTCGGGGACGCACGGAGCGGAACAAGGTCGTCGTCTTCGACGCTACGGGCGACCGGATCGGTGCGTATACGGACGTCGTTCTCCAGACGACGACGGGCGCGACCTTTGCCGGCTCCGAGGTCCGTGCGGAGGTGCCGGCGACGGTGTCTGTGTGAATCGGCTCCTCGGAGCGGTCGGCCTCGTGTTGCTCCTCGGGACTTCGTTGGCGTTCGCCTATCTCAATTCGGGCCATCGCGTCACCCTTCGGCTCGGGTTCATCACGTTCTACGGGATCCCGCTCACCGTGGTCGTCTTCGGCAGCGTGATCGTGGGCATGGTGGTCATGCTCGGCGCGGGAATCCGTTCCGACCTCAAGGTCCGCCGTATCCTGAGGGCCAGGCTCGCGGAGGAAGATCGCGAGGAGCGGGAGCGTTTCATCGATTTGAGTCAGCAGGATCTCTTTCCTGAGGGACAGCGACGGGAGTGACATCGCAGCGGGAGCGGGCCGTGTGAGGTGACGCACGCCGCCCCCATCGCACGGCTGACCCTCGCGTACGGAGCCGGGGTCGCCACGGGATTGGCCGGCGCACCGATGTGGATCGCGCCGCTCCTGGCGATGGTCGCTCTCCTGGCGCCCGATGCGTCATCGGGCCGTCCCGGATTTCGGGCCCTCGTTTGCGTGTCAGCCATCGGATGGGCCGGGGCCGTCGCCGCACCGGTGGTTTGCCACACCGTGGGGTTTGATCGGGAGGCCCGCGTCACAGGTCGATTCCTCGCCACGCCGCGAATGGGGTCTGCTCCCTTCGAGCGCTCGAACGGGTGTGGTCCGATCACCGTTGTGGTGCCCGACCGCTTCCGCTCCCCGGAGCCGACCGCGGGCCGCCTGAGCATCGTGGAGGGTCGGTGGCGACGAGGGACGATCCGTCCGTGGTTCGAGGCGACGTCGGTCGAAGGCGTGTCCGTCGACCTTGCCTTTCCCGACGCGGAGCGTGTCCGGGTAGGTCCCCTCGGCGAGCTTCGCTGGACCGCGGTTCGCTGGCGTGACGGTCTCGTGGGCCGACTGTCGACCCTCTACGGTGGGCGCGCTCCGCTCGTCGCCGCGCTCGTGTTCGCGCGCCGAGAGGGGATGGATCGGACCGTGCGGGACGCGTTCGCGCTGACGGGCATCGCGCATCTTCTGGCGATCTCGGGCTTCCACGTCGGGGTAGTGGCGGGCCTCGCGCTCGGGGCGTTGCGGCTTGCTGGGGTGGGCCACCGCCGAGCCGGGCCCGGCGCGGCAGTCGTCGCCTGGATGTACGTCGGGCTGATCGGGTTCCCCGATGCGGCGACCCGGGCCGCGTTGATCCTCGGCCTGGTTGCGGTTGCGCGGGCTCGTGGGCGGCCCGCGAGCCGGTGGAGTGCGCTCTCGGTAGCGGGCCTCATACTCCTCGTGCTCGACCCGACCAAGCTGGCATCCGCCGGCTTCCAGCTCTCCTTCGCTGGGGCGGCGGGGCTCATCGCATGGGCCCGCCCGTCGGAAGCGTATCTGTCCGAGCTCGCTCCCAGATGGCTGCCGAGGGCGTTCGTGTCTGCGCTGGCAGCGGGGTTCGCGGCGACCGCGGCGACACTTCCCGTGGTCGCCTGGCACTTCGAGCGGGTCTCGCTCGTCGGCGTCCCCATGACGCTCTTGGCGTCTCCCCTGGTCGCCCTCGCGCTTCCCGGGGCCCTCGCCTCGATCGTCCTGGACCCGTTCCTGCCTGGGGTAGCGGCGTTCGTAGCGGGCGGTGTGGACGTGCTTCTCGCTCTTCTGGTGGGCGCCACGACGCTCGTGGGCGAATGGCCGGGCATAAGCATCTGGACGACGAAGGCCACGGTCGTCACGGCGTCGGCCGGAGTCGTGGCCGCGCTCCGGGTCGCCCGGCGACCCCGCTTCGGGGGCCCAGCCCGCCGCCGCCTCATGCTCGCTTACGCGGCGATCGCGTGCACCGGGTGGCCGCTTGTGGCGGCCGGGACGTCCCGGGGCACGCTGGAGCTGCTGATGATCGACGTGGGCCAGGGGGACGCCATCGCCGTGCGCACGCCCGGCGGCCGGTGGCTGCTCGTGGACGCGGGTCCCCCTCCTCGTGGCGATCCGGCGGCACACCCGGTGGTTGGGGCACTTCGCGCGCGCGGCGTGCGTCGGTTGGAGGCGATGATCCTCACGCATCCCGACGCCGACCACTTCGGCGGGGCCGCCGCGGTCTTGGGCAGCGTCGACGTCGGCAGGGTTCTGGACCCCGTGCTCCCCGCGGGGAAGCGTGCATACGCCGATCTACTCGCGGCGGCCGGCTCGGCACGGATTCCGTGGTCACCGGCGTTTGCGGGTCAACGTTGGACCTTCGACGGGGTGACCGTCGAGGTGATGCACCCTCCCTCGCGATCGGACGTCGAGAGGTCGTCGGGGGGCGACCCCCCACCCGTCGCGGTGGACGCGAACGTCTCGTCGGTCGTTTTACGGCTCTCGTGGCGCAGTCTCTCCGCGGTGCTCACCGGTGACGCGTACACCGACGTCGAGCGCGCCCTCATGGATGAAGTCGGAGACGTGGATGTGTTGAAGGTCGGACACCACGGAAGTGATACGTCCACCGACGTAGACTTCCTGGCGACGGTCCGTCCGGAGTGGGCGCTCGTCTCCGTGGGTAGACGAAACCGTTACGGTCATCCGTCTCCGCGGGTGCTCGCGCGCCTCAAGGCATCCGGGGCGGAAGTCGTCCGGACGGATGAATCCGGAGACGCCCGCCTTCTCGTCGATCGATGGGGTCGGATTCGCGTCGTTACCGGACGCTGATGATTCTTCGTACTTTGTCCACATGTCCGCAGATACGCATGTCGTAACGATTTCGCGTTTCCTCGTCGAGGAAGAGCGCCGCCACCCTGAGGCGACTGGAGCGTTCACCGACCTCCTCCACGAAATCGCGCTAGCGGCGAAGGTCATCGGTCGGGAAGTGAACAAAGCGGGCCTGGTCGACATCCTCGGTGCTGCGGGGGACGAGAACGTCCACGGCGAGACCGTGCAGAAGCTCGATGTCTTCGCGAACAACGTCATGTACCGCGCGCTGGACCACACCGGTCTCGTCGCCTGCATGGCTTCCGAGGAGAACGAGGGCTTCATCCCGATCCCCGACAAGTTCCCCGCCGGCGACTACGTGGTGATCTACGATCCCCTGGACGGGTCGTCGAATATCGACGTGAACGTCTCGATCGGGACGATCTTCAGCATCCATCACAAGATCTCGGACGGCGAGCGCGGGACGCTGGAGGACTGCCTCCAACCCGGCAGCAAACAGGTGGCCGCCGGCTACGTGCTGTATGGCTCGTCCACGATGCTCGTGTACACGAGCGGGACGGGAGTGCATGGCTTCACGCTCGACCCCTCGATCGGCGAGTTCCTCCTCAGCCACCCCCGCATGGAGATTCCGGTTCCACCTCGGAAGGTCTACTCGATCAACGAGGCGTATTTCCGTCGTTGGTCACGAGGCCAGCAGGAGTTGGTCAGGTACATGAAGACGGAGGGCGAGTTCGGCTCCCGCTACATCGGATCGTTCGTGGCGGACATCCACCGCACGCTTCTGCAAGGCGGCATCTTCATGTATCCGAGCGACAGCGTGAACCGCGACGGGAAGTTGCGGCTCATGTACGAGGCCGCGCCGATGGCGATGGTCGTCGAGCAGGCCGGGGGACGCGCGAGCGACGGGCGCCGAGACATTCTCGATATTCAGCCCGAGTCATTGCACCAGCGGGTGCCGCTCTTCATGGGCTCGACCGAGTTCGTGGATCTCGCCGAAGAGATGCTCGCGGTCGACGACTAGAGAGCGGATGCAGCCGCGTCGAAAGCGCGCAACATTTCGAGGCGGACATCCTCGTCGACGAACGCATGCTCGAATCCCAGCCGTGCGACCTCGACGAGCTCACTCCATGAGAAGCCGAGCGCCTCGTGCGCGTTGAGGTACTCGTCCGTGAGAGAGACGCCGGACAGGAGGCGATTGTCCGTGGCGAGCGAGATCGGAACGCCGGCTCGGTGATACTCCAGGGCGGGGTGATCCGCCAACGACGCGACGACGCCGGTTTGCACGTTGGACGTGAGACACGTTTCGAGTACGATCCGCTCCTGACGAACGCGCTCCAACAAGGCATCGTCTTCTCGGAGCCGGGTGCCGTGTCCGATCCGGCGGGCATGCCCGAGGTCGAGCGCTTGGCGGATCGACTCCGGCCCGAAACCTTCGCCCGCGTGGATCGTGATCGGGACGCCCCCGCGCGCCGCTCGCTCCAAGGCCTCCTGATGCTCTCGGACGGGATAGCCTTGCTCTGCCCCGGCGATGTCGAATCCGCACACGCCGCGCCTTCGATACGAGATCGCGAGCTCGGCGAGCTCGATTGAACGCGCGGGATCCAAGGTGCGGAGTGTGCAAACGATGACTCCGGTACGGACGTCGTGCTCGGCCTCGGCGCGACGAAGTCCCCCCAACGCGGCTTCCAGCACATCCGGCGAGCTCAAGCCGGCCTCGGTGTTGAGGAGGGGACAGAAGCGCGCTTCGACGTATCGTACGCCCTCTGCCGCGTGGTCGACGGCGAGCTCATACGCGATCCGCTCGATCGCTTCCTCGTCCTGCATGACCGACAGCGTAATCGAAAAGCGTTCCAGGTAGCCCTCGAGATCGGTCGCGTCCGTCACGATCATGTGGGAACGCAGCGCCGTCGCAGTGTCGGCCGGCATCGCGACGCCGCGGCCGGCCGCAAGGTCCAGCATGGTGTCGGGTCGCAGCGAGCCGTCGAGGTGGACGTGCAACTCGGCCTTGGGCAGCGCCTTGACCCGATCGCTCACCAGAGCCGTCATTCGTCCCCCAGCGCGAGGGGGCACACCCCTCTCGCGGTCAAAGCGCGTCGGCGCTGGAGGGCCCTTCCAGCGAAAGGTGGCCCCTCTGTACGTCGACCAGCGGGGCGGGGTAGTCGCCCGAAAAGCAAGCCGTGCAATACGGCCCCGCACCGTTCACCGCGTCGACCATACCTTCCAAGGATAGATAGCCGAGCGAATCGACCCCCACCCGGTCCCGGATTCGCGACACCTCCAGATTGGAGGCGATCAGCTCGCTCTTCGTTGGCATGTCGATGCCGTAGAAGCACGGAGACCGGACCGGCGGGCTGCCGATCCTGAGGTGGACCTCGGTGGCGCCCGCATCCCGGAGCATCCGCACGAGGCTGCGGCTGGTCGTGCCGCGTACGAGCGAGTCGTCCACGACGACGACGCGTTTCCCCTGCAGCACCTCGCGCACCGGATTGTATTTCATCCGGGCGCCGAAGTCCCGGTCCTTCTGGTCGGGCTGGATGAAGGTCCGCCCCACGTAGTGGTTTCGTAGGAGCCCCAATTCGAAGGGAATCTTACTCTGCTCGGCGAAGCCCAGCGCCGCCGAGTTCGCGCTGTCCGGGACCGAGATGACCGCGTCGGCTTCGACCGGATGCTCCTCGGCGAGGCGTCGTCCGAATGCACGACGCGCACGGTCCACACTCACGCCCCAGATCCTCGAGTCGGGTCGGGCGAAGTAGACCAGCTCGAAGATGCACGGGGCGGGTGAGGGCGCGGCCTCCAGCGACGGGAGGACCTCGAGCTCTCCGTGGCGAATGCGGAGCACCTCTCCCGGCCCGACGTCGCGCACGTAATCGGCTCCGAGGATGTCGAGCGCGCACGTCTCCGAGACGACGACGATGCCCTCGTCCTTACGACCCAGGACCAAGGGGCGGAAGCCTCGCGGGTCCCGGGCCGCGTAGAGCGTTTCGTCCACGGCCAGGACCATCGAGAATGCTCCCTCGAGGTGAGAGAGCGCGTCGAGGACCTGACCGTCGATGGTATCTTCGCGGGACTTCGCGATCAGGTGGACGAGCGTCTCCGAGTCCGACGAGGAGCGGAAGATGGCTCCCTCGTCGACGAGGCGCTTCCTCAGCTCGAGATGGTTGGTGAGGTTGCCGTTGTGGGCCAGCGCCAGGTTTCCCCGGGCGTACTTCGCCGTGACGGGCTGCACGTTGGCCAGGTCTCCGCCGCCTGCGGTCGAGTAGCGGGTGTGTCCGACCGCGGTCTCACCCGTGAGTTCGAGAATGGCCTCGCGATCG
>JAOTVL010000126.1 GCA_029863525.1 Gemmatimonadota bacterium | reverse complement strand
GAACCCCGGCCGGCCGGTCCCGCCGATGATCACCGCGCTCACCGGGATCACCACCGACATGATCACCCATGCCCCGTACTTCGAGCACGTGGCCGACGAGATCGAGCGTCGCCTCAGCGGCCGAGTCTTCGTGGCGCACAACGCCACGTTCGACTGGGGATTCGTCTCCGCCGAGCTCCAGCGATCGAACGTGGACGTGCCGGACGTCCCCCGCGTGTGCACGGTGCGAATGTCGCGGCGTTTGGTTCCGCGACTGCGCCGACGTAACCTGGACGTGCTCACGCGGCACTTCGGGGTGGAGATCCATGCCCGGCACCGCGCGCACGGCGATGCGCTCGCGACGGCTCGCGTGCTCTTGCGACTGCTCGACGAGGCCGCGGGGCGGGGGATCGAAGACCTCGAAACGCTCCGCTGGTATTTGAAACGACGTAGGCAGCGCAAGCAGTTCGACCCGGAGCAGTACTCGCTCGAACTACCAGGGTATCAAGCCAGGAGGAGGCACGGTTGATGGAGGATCACGAGGGACTGCCGCTCAGCCGGTCCACGACCGTCGGTTCGGTGCGCATCCACGGCATCGAGGCGGGAGTCCAGCAACTGGACGGGGGGGCGATGTTCGGGGTCGTCCCCAAGCCTCTTTGGGAGCGGCGCATTCCCGCGGACCCCCGGAACCGAATCCCCTTGGCCCTCCGCTGCCTACTCATTGAAGCGCCGAACGCGCTCGTTCTCGTCGATACCGGCGTAGGGAACAAGTATGACGACAAGTTCGGCGACATATACGGAATCGCGAACGCAGGGGACCCCACGAGACTCGAAGACGGAATTCGGCACGCCGGCTTCGATCCGTCGGACGTCGACATCGTGCTGAACACCCATCTCCACTTCGATCACGCCGGGGGCAACACCCTCCTCGAGGAGTCGGGCGAGGTGCACCCTGCCTTCCCCTCGGCCCGACACGTCGTACAGACGGGCGAGCTCGACTTCGCCCACAGCCGGAACGAGCGAATCCGCGCCAGCTACGTGGTGGAGAACTTCGACCCGATCAGCGAGGCCGGTCTCTGGGAGCTGGTCGAGGGCCCGGCACAGATCACCGAGGGCGTCCGGGTCGTCCCCACGCCCGGGCACACGCCACATCACCAGTCCGTGATCATCGAAAGTGACGGGGCGACGGCGTGCTATCTCGCCGACGTTTGTCCGACCTCTGCCCACATCCCCCTTCCGTGGATCATGGGCTACGATCTCGAGCCGCTGGTGACGCTCGAGTCCAAGCGCTCGCTGTGGGCCAGCGCCCTCGAGGACGATTGGCTCCTGGTCTTCGAGCACGACCCGCGCGTCCCGTGGGGGCGGCTCGATCCAGACGCCGAGGGCCACCGGCTTCTCGACGAGTAGGCGCGATGACCCGGCCTCACGTTCTTGGTATCTTGGTAGGCTGTTCCGCGCAGCCTATTGGATGCAGCCAGCGACCGTGGATCGAAACGAGGCGCGACATAGATGAGTGATCCTTCAGCGACGGCCGTCATCCTCAAGGGCGGCGCTCGAACCCCCATCGGACGATTTCTCGGCGGCCTGAGCGGGTTTTCGGCACCGGAGCTCGGGGCCATCGCGGTCCGGGCGGCAGCCGACCGCTCCGGAATCGACGTCGGCGATGTCGACGAGGTGATCATGGGCAACGTCGTCACCGCCGGTGCCGGGCAGGCACCGGCGCGCCAGGCGGCTGTGAACGGCGGGATTCCGGCCACGGTCCCCGCCGTGACGATCAACAAGGTGTGCGGTTCCGGTCTGAAGGCGGTCATGCTCGCCGCCCAGGCGATTCGCGCGGGTGACGCCCGTTTGGTCGTCGCCGGCGGAATGGAGTCCATGTCGTCGGTTCCGTACTATGTGCGAGGGATGCGCGGCGGCGTGAAGTTCGGCGATCAGACCATGGAAGACGGCCTGATCTACGACGGACTCTGGTGCTCGTTTGGCGGCTGCCACATGGGCGGACATGCAGAGTACACGGCCGCGAAGGCCGGAGTAACGCGGCCGGAAGCCGACGAGTTTTCGCTGCGCTCCCACCAGAAGGCGGTCACCGCGACGGAAGAGGGCTTCTTTCGCGACGAAATCGTCCCGGTGGAGGTGAGGAGCCGTCGTGGCGTGACCGTCGTCGATACCGATGAGAGCCCCAGGGCGGACACCTCGGTGGAGGCTCTCGCGAAGCTGCGTCCCGCTTTTGTCCGCGACGCACCCGACGACATCGAGGAGCATGTGGTAACGGCGGGCAACGCACCGGGCCTCAACGACGGCGCGGCCTCGGTCGTCGTTGCGTCGCTGGAGTACGCGCGGGCTCACGGTCTGGAGATCGACGCGACGATCTCGGCGTACGCCTCCGGCGCCACCGAGCCCCAGGACCTCTTCTTCGCGCCGATTCAAGCCGTGCGCAATCTCATGGCGAAGCAGGGCACGTCGATCGGCGACTACGAGCTCTTTGAGGTCAACGAGGCGTTCGCGGTGCAGGCGATCGCCGACATGAGGGCGCTCGGCATGGACGAGGACCGGGTCAACATCCACGGCGGAGCCGTGGCGCTGGGACACCCGATCGGCGCGTCTGGCACCCGAATCCTCGTGACGCTGCTCAACGCGATGGACCGTCGAGGCGCGAGCAGCGGCCTGGCAACGTTGTGCCTCGGCGGCGGCAACGCCGTGGCGCTCTCGGTCGAAAAGGCTTGAGTCTGAAGGGCTTAATAGGAGAAACCCCATGAGCACGTTCTCGCAGACATGGCGCTCGCTCGCGGCCCAGGAAGTCGTGGAGGACCGCGCAGCGCGGGCGGCCCTCGGTGTCGTTGCGTTCGCCCTCGCTACGGCGCTTTCCGCCCAAGCAGCAGTGTGGCTGCCGTGGACTCCCGTCCCCGTGACGCTTCAGCCCCTGTTCGTGATCCTGGCCGGAGCCCTCCTGGGTGCACGGCTCGGAGCCGTGGCGATCGGCCTCTACGTCGTGGTGGGCGCGCTGGGCGCGCCGGTCTTTGCCAACGGAGGCGGTGGGCTGCTCTGGCTCCTCGGACCGACCGGCGGCTACCTCCTCGCCGCGCCCGTCGCGGCGTACGTCTCGGGTGCGGTTTCGGGACGGGAGGGCAGGGGTCTTCGCCTCGTCGCGGGACTGACCCTCGGCATCGCGGCCATGTACACCGGGGGCGTGGCGCAACTCCTCGCGGTGAGCGGGATGAGCCTTGGCGCCGCGGTCGCCGCGGGTGTAACCCCGTTCGTCGTGGGCGACCTCACCAAGATCGGCCTCGCGTTTTTCACGGTCCGATCTGTGCGGTGGGCCAGTCAGAATCGCTCCTAGTCCGTTTGTCCCGCCCGTTCCCGTCGCAGCCGATCGTCACGCGGACTCGTGGGGGTTCTGACCGCGGCGGACGGCCGCATTCGACTCGGTTGGCGGCTGCTCGTCTTCGTCGGGGCGACGTTGCTCGGGGCGTCCGTCCTGGGCATGCTTCTGCCGACCGGCATCCTGAGCGGTGCCACGGCGATTCTCGCGTCCTCGGTGCTGAGCGGGTGGTGGCTCCTGGCGATGGACGCCCGTCCCGTCTCTGCGCTCGGATTTCACGCCGAGGCCTCGGCCCCCGGCGAAGCCCTTCGAGGGCTCACGTTGGGCGTCGCGGTCGGGTTGGTCGTGGTCGGTGTGATGGCGTTGCTCGGAGGCGTCCGTTGGAACGGTCAGGAGGGCTCGGTGGCGGCGTGGTTCGCGGGTGCGGCCGCGTCGCTCGGCTTTTTGGTCATCCCGGCCGCGGCGGAGGAGGCGCTCCTCCGTGGGTACCCGCTGCAGGCACTCGGCGAGACGTGGGGTGCCGGCATCGCGGTGGTGATCACCAGCGCGGTGTTCGGGCTGCTTCATCTCGGCAATCCGGGTGCGGGCGCGCTCTCGATCGTGAACGTAGGGGTCGCGGGGCTCTTCCTCGGGGTCGTGTACGTGCGGACACTCAGCCTCTGGTGGGCGACCGGCGCCCACCTCGGGTGGAACTGGGCGCACGGGTATCTGGCCGACGTCCCGGTCAGTGGGTTGGAACTCATGGATGCTCCCTTCTACGACGGCATCGCCTCCGGACCGGCCTGGATCGGGGGTGGCGGCTTCGGACCCGAAGGCAGCCTGGTCGCCACGGTGGTTCTCCTCGTAGTGACCGCCGGACTCTGGTGGGGACCGTGGCTCGAGCCCGCGGCCAAGGCCCTCGACGCTCAGCCGCTCTTGGCTGGGCCAACCACTCGACTCCACGCCAAGACGGGGGGCTGATCGAATGAGTATCGACCGAATCGCGGTCGTGGGTGGGGGGACCATGGGAAACGGCATCGCCCACGTTGCGGCACAACACGGAAAGCGTGTCTGCTTGATCGACGTCTCCGACGACGTGCTGGCCGGCGCGCTCGAGACGATCCGCAAGAACCTCGACCGGCAGGTCAAGAAGGAGATCATCGACCAGGGCGCGCGAGATGAGACGCTCGGGCGCATCGAGACAGCGAACGATCTCGAAACCGGCGCCGCAGACGTCGATCTCGTGGTCGAAGCCGTTCCGGAGAGGCCCGAGCTCAAGTACCAGATCTTCGAGACGCTCGATCGGGTCACGGGTCCCGACACCATTCTGGCCTCGAATACGTCTTCGATCTCGATCACGGAGATCGCGGCGCGGACGAAGCGACCCGAGCTAGTCATCGGCATGCACTTCATGAACCCCGTGCCGGTCATGAAGCTCATCGAGGTGATCCGCGGTCTCGCGACGAGTGACGAGACCACGCGCCAGACGTTCCGGCTGTCGGAAGAGCTCGGAAAGACGCCGGTCGAGGTCAACGACTTCCCGGGCTTCGTTTCGAACCGAGTCCTCATGCCGATGGTCAACGAAGCCGTCTTCGCCCTCATGGAGGGGGTGGCCGAGGCAGAGGCGATCGATACGGTCATGAAGCTCGGGATGAACCATCCCATGGGCCCGCTCGCGCTCGCCGACCTGATCGGCCTCGACACGTGCCTGAACATTCTCGAGGTCCTGCACCGTGAACTCGGAGACGACCGATACCGACCCTGCCCGCTGCTCAGGAAGTACGTAGCCGCCGGGTGGCTCGGGCGGAAATCCGGGCGTGGCTTCTTTACATACGAGTGATTGCATGCTGACCGATGAACAAAAGGAGCTGCAGGCGTTGGCTAGGGACTTCGCCAACGCCGAGCTGAGACCCAAGACCGCGGAGTGGGACGAGCGTCGCGACCTGGACGACGAGGTTTTCGAGAAGCTCGCCGAGTCGGGATTCTTGGGGATGCTCGTGCCGGAAGAACACGGCGGACTCGGGTTCGACCTCGCGACGTATGTCCTCGTTCTGGAAGAGCTCGCCTGGGGCGACGCGGCCGTCGCGCTCTCCGTCTCGATTCACAACGGACCCGTGGCCGGACTGATCGTCCGGTACGGGACCCAGGAGCAGAAGTCCGAGTGGCTACCCCGGCTCGCTTCCGGCCAGTGCCTCGGTGCCTTCGCCCTTTCGGAGCCCGACGCCGGGTCGGACGCGTCGTCGATCACCTCGACGGCGGCGCGGGACGGGGACGGCTGGCGAATCGACGGAGAGAAACGATGGGTCACCAATGGCGCGCGGGCCGGCGTGGTAGCGCTCTTCGCGCGGACGGGAGACGACGCGCTCGGCCTCTTCCTGGTGACGCCGGACGCGGACGGCTATTCGGTCGGGGAACGCGAAAAGACCCTCGGCCTGCGTGCTTCACAGACGGTGTCGGTTCGACTCGACGGCGTTCAGGTGGGGGCCGATGCGCTGCTCGGGGCGCCCGGGGAGGGGCTGCAGTACGCTCTCGACGCGCTCGACCTAGGCCGGATCGGGGTCGCGGCGCAGGCGGTTGGGATCGGACGAGCGGCGCTCGAGCACGCGACCCGTTACGCGCTCGAGCGTGAGCAGTTCGGCATGCCCATCGCACGTTTCGGTGCCATGCAGGCCAAGCTCGCCGACGCGATCCAACGCCTCTCCGGAGGGCATGCCCTCACGCTCGAGGCTGCGGAGGCGTGGCAGATGGGGCAGTCGAACGGGGCTCGGCAGGGGGTGGCCGGCGTGACGGCGAAGGCCGCCATCGCGAAGCTGGCGGCGTCCCAGGCGGCGAGCTTCACCGCCGACGAGGCGATCCAGATCTTCGGTGGCTACGGCTACATGCGTCACTACCCGGTCGAGAAGCTGCTGCGGGACGCCAAGGGTGCGGAAATCTACGAGGGAACGAACGAAATCCTGAGACGAATCATCGCCGGCGAGATCCTTCGGGACGCCGGGGATCGCAACTCATAGAGAGGACGGAATGGAAATCTTCGATTTGATGTCGGAAGGTGGTCACGAGCAGCTCTCGTTCTGGAACGATCCGGAGCTCGGGTATCGCGGGATCATCGCGATCCACGATACGACGATGGGGCCTGCGCTGGGGGGCACCCGCTTCTGGAACTACGACTCCGACGCCGACGCAATCGTGGACGTGCTGCGCCTCTCGCGCGGAATGACGTACAAGGCGGCCATCACGGGCCTCAATCTGGGTGGTGGGAAGTCCGTGATTTGGGGCGACAACAAGACGATCGATCGGGAGATGATCTTCCGGGCGCACGGTCGGGCCGTCGAGGCCATGGGTGGTCGCTACATCACGGCCGAGGACGTGGGCACCTCTCCGGACGACATGGAGTTCGTGCATATGGAGACCGAGCACGTCGTCGGTCTCATCGGCCGGTCTGGGGATCCTTCGCCGGTCACCGCATACGGAGTGTATCGGGGGATCAAGGCGTCGGCGAAGGCGCGGTACGGCTCCGACTCTCTTTCGGGCAAGCACGTCGTCGTGCAGGGACTCGGCCACGTGGGCTACCACCTGTGCAAGGACCTCGCGAAGGAAAAGGCGCAACTCACGGTGACCGACCTCGACGACGAGCGGATCCAGAGGGTCGTCGAGGAGACCGGGGCCGAAGTCGTCGCGCCGGACGACGTATACGACGTCGACGCCGACATCTTCGCGCCGTGCGCCCTCGGCGCGGTCGTAAACGACGACACCCTCGACCGCCTTTCCTTCGACATCATCGCGGGTGCAGCGAACAATCAGCTGGCCCGCGGCGAGGACCATGGCCCCGCCTTGAAGGAGCGGGGTATTCTGTACGCGCCCGACTATGTGATCAACGCGGGCGGCCTGATCAACGTGTACGGCGAAATCAACGAGTGGTCGGCCGAGCGCAGCAAGCGAAAGGCGGGCGACATCTACAACACCCTCCTGCGGATCTTCGCGCTGGCCGAGTCCGAAGACACGTCGACGGACGTGGCGGCCAACCGTGTTGCCGAGCGGCGCATTCAGGAGGCCCGACACCTTCAGCGGACGTGGTGACATGATGGAGCACCTCAAGCACACCGACCCCGAGGTTTACGACTCGATCGTCGCCGAGGCCCGTCGCCAAGCGGATGGCCTCGAGCTCATCGCGTCGGAGAACTTCGTCTCCCGCGCCGTGCTCGAGGCGATGGGGTCGGTGATGACGAACAAATACGCCGAGGGGCTACCGGGGAAACGTTACTACGGTGGCTGCGAGTTCGTCGACATCGCGGAGGAGCGGGCCCGAGATCGGGCGAAGGAGCTGTTCGATGCGGAGCACGCGAACGTGCAGGCGCATTCGGGTGCTCAGGCCAATATGGCGGCGTACTTCACCTTCCTCGAGCCGGGGGCGAAGATCCTCGGAATGGACCTGAGCCACGGTGGCCACCTGACCCACGGTTCGCCCGTGAACTTCAGCGGCCGGCTCTTCGAGGTCGCCTCGTACGGCGTCCGAGAGGAAGACGGGTTGATCGACTACGACGCCCTCCGTGAAACGGCCAAAGCCGAGCGCCCGGCCATGATCGTCGCCGGTGCGAGCGCGTATCCGCGCGTGATCGACTTCGAGACCTTCGGCTCGATCGCCCGTGAGGTCGACGCCCGCCTGCTGGTCGACATGGCGCACATCGCCGGACTGGTGGCGACCGGGCACCACCCCTCTCCGGTGCCGCATTCGGACGTGGTGACCACGACGACCCACAAGACGCTTCGGGGTCCTCGAGGCGGACTCATCCTTTGCCGTGAGGAGCACGCGAAGGGCATCGACAAGGCGGTCTTCCCGTTCATGCAGGGCGGCCCACTGATGCACGTCATCGCCGCGAAGGCGGTCGCGTTGAAGGAGGCCTTGCAGCCCGACTTCTCCGCGTATTCGGCGCAGGTCATCGCGAATGCGCGCGCCCTCGGGCAGGGACTCGCGGAGCACGGCTTCCATCTCGTCAGCGGAGGTACGGACAATCACCTGCTGTTGGTGGATTTGCGCCCCAGCCACGACGAGCTCACCGGGAAGGACGCCGAGCATGCCCTCGAGGCAGCGGCGATTACGGTCAACAAGAACACGGTTCCCGGCGAGAGCCGCTCTCCCTTCGTCACTTCTGGCCTGCGGATCGGGACGCCCGCCCTCACCACGCGCGGCATGAAGGAAGCCGAGATGAAGCAGATCGCGGACTGGATGGCCCACATCCTCGAGGCGCCGGGTGACGAGACCCGAATCCAATCGGTACGAGCCTCGGTTCGCGCGTTGTGCGAGGGCTTCCCGCTGTATCGGGAGCTGGCGACGGCGTAGCCCACCCGACATCCGTCTTCGTGCGGTACAGCGCGACACCTGGCGTTCCGCCTACAGGTTTCACACATTCCGCCGATGAACGAGCTACAGTTTGCCGACGAAGTCCTGGATCAGCTCCAGGAGCGTAACCCGCGGTTTCACCCGCGGTCGTACGTCTTCGTCCTCCGGGCGCTGCACTCGGTCATTCAGTCTCTCGACAAGCCCCGGCACATCACCGGGCGCGAACTCACCGAAGGCGTTCGAGAGCTGGCAATCGGGTCGTACGGTCCCCTCGCCAGGACCGTACTCGAGCACTGGGGCATTCACGAGACCGAGGACGTGGGGCGCGTCGTGTTCGCGATGGTCGAGCAGGGCATCCTGGTCAAGGAAGATGAAGACCGTCCGGAGGATTTCGAGAATCTGTTCGACTTCGAGGAAGCGTTCGATTCGGACTACCCCTGGAGCGCTCGACCCTGACGAGATGATCCGTCTCGGCGGATCGAAATCCAAGACACGCCCGGCCTGGCCGGGCACGCTACGGGCGGCCGCTCAGGCGACGCCCTTGGGAGGGGTTGGAAATGGTGGCAGAGAACGGCTTCCCCGCTTGCCAGAAGTGCAACGACGGGATCTTGCTCCCGTTGTCGGACTACGGGAGGGAGGGCGCACCGATCCGGTACAAGGCGTGGGTGTGCTCCAATCCGGAGTGCGGCTTCAACATCAGGATCGACAACGGAGAGGTCACGCTCGGGCGTCAGATCGGCCAGAGCTACAAGTAGTCGCGCCGATGCAGCGCCGGTGGGCGGCCCCGAGCCCCCGGCACGCGTGTTCGAAGCCGCGATCGCCACGCGACGCCCCCGCACGCGTCGTCCGCATCCACCGTCGTCCTCGGAGGCCAGCGTGAGCGTTCAGACTCCGACGCTCCGCCCCTACTCGCGGGGCCCGGTGCCCATCCAGACCGCGGAGGAGGCCGCTGCGCTCGACCGCCGGGCCATCGACGACGTCGGCGTTTCGCAGCCAGTCCTCATGGAGAACGCCGGGCGATCGGCGGCCATGGTGCTTGGCGCCATCCACGGCCTTCCGCGACGAGTGGTCGCCGTCGTGGGCTCGGGTAACAACGGTGGAGACGGGCTGGTCGCGGCACGCGCGCTTGAAGCATGGGGCTGTGACGTGCGGATTCTCCTGGTCGCCGACCGACCCGTTGGCGACCCGCTTCTCCACGGGTGGCGCCTCACCGTGCTGCAGGACTCCTCGTTGAGCGACACCGACGTCGATGCGCTCTTCTCCTGGGCGGATGTGGTCGTCGATGGGATTCTCGGGACGGGTGCGCGCGGCGCTCCTCGTGAACGGCAAGCGCGGGTCATCGAGCGGCTCAACGCGAGTGGCCGGCCCGTGGTTTCGCTCGATGTGCCATCGGGCGTCGATGCGACCTCGGGTCGAACTGCGGGCGCGGTGGTGCGTGCCGCGACGACGGTTTCGTTCGG
>JAOTVL010000125.1 GCA_029863525.1 Gemmatimonadota bacterium | reverse complement strand
TCGGGCTCCTTGGTGAGCCGGCAGCCCGAAGACCGGGCCGTCCTCGGTAAGGAGGCGGCATTGGCGCAGAAGCGACGTACTGAGGGAGTCATCGAGGCCCGCCCACGAGAAGAGCGCGCTCACCTTCGCGTCGAGCGCGGCATCGTCCAGCGGCCGGTCCGGATCTCCGGTCGCCGCGTCTCGATCGGAATGCCGGCGAGTGCCGTCCGTCGCCTCCACGTGTACTCGGGCTCCCCACTGCTGCGGGTACGCGCTGGTCAGAGCAGGGCTGCACTCCACCGACGTCTGCGCGAGTACGGCCTGGACATCAGGGTCACGAATCGCGGCGGGCGTGAAGGTCTCCAGGCCGGGCGGTCCCCGGAGCAACGTACTCGCCACCGCGTATTGAATGCTGAAGCGGGCCTCCTGCGGGGAGCGCGGGTCGAGGCGGTCGGTGCACTCCATCGCGGCGGGATAGCTCTCCACACGGACCCGTGCCGGGCGCGCTCCGCCCAGCGCGTGGCGCACCTCCAGCGCCGCGTCGATCGCGGAATGAACGTGACGGCAGCACGGATACGGCTTCATCGAGGTCTCCGGCAGCTTCCAGGTCGGTCCGTCGGCGAGCACCGCGTCGGGGCGCGCGTCGGCGCACAGCGCCGCGAAGAGTCCCTTCTCGCCCTCGAGGATCATCTCGGCCCCGGTCAGCCCTTGGGCAGCGAGGAGGGCCGCGCGGAGCCCGGTGGACGAGGCGTGCCCCGCGTGGAGCGGCTTGCTCATGGCCCCCTCGACGTTGAATTGCCAGAGCCCCGCGGCAAGCGTACCCGCGTTGCCCAGCGCCCACACCCAGGCATCCTCGTCGAGCTCCAGCAGGGAAGCCGCCGCTGCCGCCGAGCCGAACACGCCCGCAGTGGCCGTGTTGTGAAATGTGCGGTAATGGGTCGGTCCGAGCGCCTCTCCGATCCGCGTCATGACCTCGTAGCCCACGAGCGTCGCTCGCAGAGCCGCGTGACCGCGCGACACGCGCTGGCGGCCGAGGAGGAGCGCGACGGGAATCACCACGCAGCCCGGGTGGGTCACCGAAGCATTGTGGAGATCGTCGGTCTCCGTCACGTGCGACAAGGCGGACGCGAGGAAGGTCCTGCTCTCCAGGTCGCGTGCGCCGTCCGCGTAGGCCTCGAGCATGTGGCCCGTAGGCTCGGCGGCCCCGGCGACGAAAGAGCCGAGCCAGTCCCGCACGTACCGCTCGGCGTCGACGAGGGCGTCGGACGACGCGGGGCGAGTCCTGACGAGGCGCACGAGGCGGCGAGTGAGGCTCTCCATCTCAGTCCTCGACTGGGTGACGGTCCGCCGTAGCCACCGGTTCGCGGCACGGAGGTAAGCGCACGATATGCACGTGGCCCGACCCTGGGCAAACGCGGCTCGGCTGGACCCGACCCATCGGGGGCGTTTGGTGCGCCGACGTCCCTCTGTCGCCGGCAATCGGGTGCGTCCATGTTGCCGTGATGTCAGGAACCGGCTGTCTCCTCTTCTTCCCGGGCACGCGCCCGGAGCTGTTGCCCAAGGCGATCGCCTCGGGTGCGAGCCGGGTGTGCGTAGACCTCGAAGATGCGGTCGCGGCAGGAGCGAAGTCGGAAGCGCGCGCTTCGGTGATCCGGCTTTTCGAGGAGCAGCCCGCCTTCCCGGGGCTGGGTGTGCGCATCAACCATCCGTCGACCTCCGAAGGCGCGCTCGATCTCGAGGCGATCGGTGGACTCGGTCGCCTGCCGGATCCGCTCACCATCATGCTGCCGAAGACCGATTCTCCGGAGCAGGTGAACGACGTTCGGGAGTGTCTGACTCGGCCACTCGGCGAGGTATGGCTCATTCCCGTGGTCGAAACCCTTCGCGGCTTGAGTCAGGTCGAGCACATTGCCGCGGCCCGCGGCGTCTCGGCGCTCTTGTTCGGGGGCCTGGACCTGAGCGTGGCGCTCGGGTGCGCCCTCGAGTGGGAGGCGCTGCTGTATGCGCGCAGCCGGTGCGTTCACTCTGCTCGACTCGCCGGGGTCGAGATGATCGACACGCCGTTCTTCGACGTCGAAGACCCAGACGGGCTCCGGCGCGAGAGCGCACGGGCGCGCAGGCTGGGCTTCACGGGAAAGGCCGCGATCCACCCGTCGCAGGTCGCCGTCATCGAAGAGGCCTTCGCCCCAACGGATGAAGACGTCGATCGTGCCCGTCGCGTGATTGCCGCGTCCGAGCGCGAGCGCCGGGGCGCGTTTCTGCTCGATGGGGTCATGATCGACCGGCCGACAGTCGAAGCCGCCCGTCGTTTGGTCGACCGATGTGGAACCAAGGAGGAGTGAGCTGCACGACACATTGAGGGAGCAGATCCGTGGCATCTGCGCGCGGTATCCGTCCGAGTATTGGCAAGGACTGGATCGGGAGCGTGCCTACCCCGAGGCGTTCGTCGACGAGCTCACGGAGGGTGGATACCTCGCCTGCCTCGTTCCCGAGGAGTACGGGGGTCCCGGTCTCGGGATGGCCGAAGCGGCGATCATTCTGGAGGAGATCAATCGCTCGGGCGGAAACGCCGCGGCATGCCACGCGCAGATGTACACCATGGGCACGCTTCTCCGACACGGGTCGGCCGAGCAGAAGACCCGATGGCTTCCGGGCATCGCCTCGGGAGATCTCCGTCTTCAGGCCTTCGCCGTGACCGAGCCCAACGCGGGTTCCGACACGACGAGGATCTCGACCTTCGCCGAGCGCCGAGGAGACCGCTACGTGGTCAATGGTCAGAAGGTGTTCATCTCCAGGGTGCAGCACTCCGACCTGATGGTGCTCCTGGCGCGCACCACGCCACGCGATCAGGCGGAGAAGAAGACGAAGGGCATGAGCGTTTTCGTGGTCGACCTCCGTGACGCCGGCGATCAGGTACGTGTGCGCCCGGTCGGTACGATGATCAACCACGAAACCAACGAGCTGTTCCTCGAGGACCTCGAGATTCCTGCCGAGAATCGGATCGGAGAGGAAGGCGAGGGCTTTCGGTACATCCTGAGCGGGATGAACGCCGAACGGCTGCTGCTCGCCTCCGAATCGATCGGTGACGCGCTCTTCTTCATCGACCGCAGCACCCGGTACGCCGGGGAACGGGTCGTGTTCGACCGCCCCATAGGGCAGAATCAGGGCATTCAATTCCCCATCGCTCGGGCGTACATGCATACGCAGGGGGCCATCGCGATTCGCGATGGTGCCGTCTCGCTGTACGACGCCGGTGAGCCGTGCGGGCCAGAAGCGAACATGAGCAAGTACCTGGCCTCGGAGGCGGCGTGGGAGGCCGCAAACGTCGCGATGGATACCTTCGGTGGCTACGGAATGGCCGAGGAGTTCGGGATCGAGCGGAAGTTCAGGGAAGCCAGGCTCTACCTGGTCGCGCCGGTTGCGAACAACCTCGTGCTCAGCTTCGTCGCGCAGCACGTGCTCGGTCTTCCCCGTTCCTTCTGATGGCTGCGCACGCGTTCGAGGACTGGATCGGCCGCGAGCGCATCATGGAAGACACGGTGACGCTCGATCGAGCGCGTAAGCTCGCGGCCACGCTCGACCTCGATCCGGACGTGCCCCGGAACGGTGGACCGCTGCCCCACGGATGGCACTGGATCTATTTCCACGAGGCCGTTCCGCGCTCCGCGCTCGCGGATGACGGGCACGAGCGGCGCGGTGATTTCCTTCCGCCCATTCCACTGGCGCGCCGCATGTGGGCGGGAGGGAGACTTCGGTTCGGCCGAGCGCTCCGGATCGGAACACGGGTGCGGCGCGTGTCGACCGTTCGATCGGTGGAGCTCAAGCAGGGGCGCTCCGGCTCACTGGCCTTCGTGACGGTGGAGCACTCGCTATCCGATGAGGCGGGCGTGGTGCTCGAGGAGGAACAGGAACTCGTATACCTGGATCGAATCGCTGAGGGGCGCGGGGGGCGTCCGGGCGGCGCGCGAAAGAGCTCCGACGCGGAGGCGGCCGTGCCCGACTGGACCGAGCCATGCTCCTTGGACGAGGTCGCCCTCTTCCGCTTCTCCGCCCTGACCTTCAACGGCCACCGGATCCACTACGATCGACCCTATGCCGTGGAGGTCGAGCACTATCCCGACCTCGTCGTTCACGGGCCCCTGCTCGCTCTCGTGCTCCTGGGTGCGGGAGGTCGCTGGGCCGATGCACTCACCGGTCGTCCCGCCGCCGGCCAGCCCGTGAGCTTCACCTACCGAGCCCTCCAGCCCGTGTTCTGCAACGAGTCGATCGACCTGTGCGGGGTGGCTTCGCACGGCTCGGCGTCGGAGCACGCGCTCGGACTATGGGCGGCGCATGCGACGAGGGGAGTCGTGACGCGGGCGGAGTTGGTGATCGAGGACCCACGGTCTCGACCACCGTTCCGCGCATCCGAACCGTGAGGGGCGGTCCACCCTGAGGGCGGCTCACCCTAAACGGTTCACCCTGAGGGGCTACCAGCGCGCGGCGTGCCCCCGGGCGTCGACGTGCACGAAAGGCCCCCGGTGCGCCGCGCGTCGATAGAGGCCGATTCCGCCGGCCACGATCTCGGGCCGGCCGGACGACTCGACCTCCTCTACCAGGTCGGCGAGAAGACGAGCGTCGCCAGCGTCGGCACGTCCGTCTCCGTTGAGATCGTCCATGTCGTGGTTGCCATCCACGTCCACGAAGATGTCGGCAGCGTCGCCCCACAGGTGTCGGCTGTAGATGGTCTTGTTGCCGATCGACGCGTTGTACCACGGGGTCCGGAACCCGGACATGACGTGGAAGGTCGGCGTCTCGATGCCGCTCTGGTTGGCCCGCGCCAAGATCGCCTCGAGCTTGCGGACGAGTGGCATGGACAGGGCGAGGAAGCGGGGATCCCCTGGCTGCTTCGAGAGGAACTGCCCAACGGTGAAGTGAGGCGACACCAAGACGTCTTCGGCTTCGGCAGGCACTTCGACGAAGCCTTCGGGCGCGATGTAGGCCGGGTCGCCACGTAGCGGACGCTCTTGATAGCGACCGATCCGGTAGCCGTGGAGTCTGTCGTCGGTGACGTGCTCACGCGGGTGCAGCACCATCACGTTCACGTGCACCACGTCGGTCGAGCCCTCCGCCTCCACGCGCAGCGCGGAAATGCCGGGCTCGGTGGGCGCCCGCCACCTCCAACCGTCCACGGTGGTCTCGAGAAGCTCGCCTTCCGCGAACCGCAGGCCGTATCCCCCCGGGCCCTCAGGACCCGGAACGCTTACGTCGACTGCGACGCCAGGAAGCACGGTCACCGCCATCACTTCGTACTCGAGCGTGTGGCCGTCGAGCGCTACGTCGAAGGGTGCGGACGCGGTCTCGAAGTCGCCCGACGAACCCGACCTGTCGGCGCGCAGCGGTGCCAGCTCGGGATCGAGAAGGAAGTGATGGGGCCGCTCGTCAGTCCGCGGCTCGGAGAGGATGGCGGCGTTGAGCGCCCCATCGTCGGCTGGCTCCGAGCCGGGCACCGGGACCATCGCGAGAAGGGCCACGGACACGATCGCCGATGTGGCGACCAGGGACCGGCGCGCGAGGCGCCGGCCCCGGCGACAGACCGGGGGCGATTCGTCTCCAGAAACGGTTGTGTGATCCAGTGTCATTCCACCTGTTCGTTGAGTTCTTTCGGTATACGGGCGCGTCAGAAGCAGGTTCCGAGCAAAGGCTCCGCGATCGGGGGCTCAGCCTCGGTGGTGCTCATCAGCGCGTCTTTCAGCGCGTCGTCCAGACCATACACGTCGGGACGAAATCCGAGGCTTCCGTCCTCCTCCACGACCGCGGTGAGATACACGATGTGGATTGGAACCGGGTCTCGAATGCGGCTACTCCGCTCCTCGCCGGCCGCGATCACCTCCCTGATACGCTCCGGGCCCCACTCGGGGTCCCCCTGCAACAGCCAGTCGAGAACCTCGAAGGACCGCTCCACACGGACGCACCCTGAGCTGAATGCCCGGATGGACTCGTCGAACAGGGCCTTGGAGGGCGTGTCGTGCAGGAAGACCGTATACGGATTCGGAAACGAGATTCTGAGATCGCCCAGACTGTTGGCGGGCCCCGGTTCCTGGCGCAGCCGGTAGCGCGCCAAGAATTCGTCGTCGTGCATTGTGGCCCAGTCGATCGACGTCCGGTCCACGACCTGGCCCGTGCGCGTGTCGATGACGGTCATGCCCACGCGCTCGAGGTAGAGGCTGTCTTCTCGGATGTTCGGCAGGATGTCCTTGCGAGCCAGATTGGCCGGGACGTTCCAGTGCGGTGCCACGGAGAACGACTCGATGGCCGAGCTGAACGTGGGGGTCTCGCGGTCCGTGCGGCCGACGATGGCTCGCAGCCGGAGGCCGGTGGTGCCCGGACCCTCTATGGTCACCGAGAAGTCGGGCACGTTCACGATGACCCTGCGGTCCCCGAGATCGTTCGGTAGCCAACGCCACCGTTCCATGTTCGCAGCGACCTGTCGAGCCCGTTCCGTGACCGGCACGTTGAGCGCCCTCAGCGTTTCCTCGCCGACGACACCATCGACGTGGAGGCCATGTCGACGTTGGAACCTCGCGACGGCCTCTTCGAGCGGAGCGTCGAAGAGGGAGGCGGCGGTGCTCGGCGCGGCTTGGGCGACCAGATCCCCGCTTTGAGCGAGGCGCTCGCGCAGGATGGCGACCCGGCCGTCGACGTCGCCGGCGCTCAACGTTCCGCCGTCGGGTACTCGTACCCACGCCCTTGCTCTACGGAGGGAGGCGAGGGCGTCGCGCAGCCCATGATATTGAGGGTGCGTTGGCCGGAGCTCGCCCAGCGTGCTCTCGACACCCTTGGGCATCGCGGCTCTCGACAGGGTCGCGACCGCGTCGAACGGCTCGCGCTCGCTCGACCACTCGCCGGCCAGGCCGCGCGGGTCGAGCCGACCGAGGCTCAGGTCGTGGGCGAGCCTGAGGAACGCGTCACTCAATTGGAGCTCGACCTCCGCCAGAGCCTCGGGCGCGAGCGGCCCGGGTGCGGCGAACATCCACGCCACCTCGGCGGCATGATACTCGTCATTGCGCAGGCCGTCCCGGTCCGCGCTTCGAAGCCCGGAGAGGAGCTCGTCGACCCGGCCCTCGTGATCCGTCGACGAGAGCCACACGGGCGAATAGGCGCGCTCGGAGTAGAAGCGACGAAGCTCGTCCTCGAACCTGAGCGCCGTGGCGGACAACAGCTTCGGGCCTGGCGAGGCGAGGCGCGTCGCGAGCGCCGCGGACACGGGCGAAAGGTCCTCCTGGGGCGACAGCGGCGATGGAGACAGGCACACAACTCCCCCCGCCACGACCAGTGCCGCCCAGCCACTGCTCGGCCTCGGGAAGCCCCTCTTCCTGATCATGAGCGCCATATGTGCCCTCCCCGCCCGATGGTACAACGCGTACGGGGCGTGATCCTGCGGGCAGGGTCGGTCCTCTATGAAAAATACCGGCGTCGTCCGGGCCGGTATAGAGGGTGGGACTCGACGATTCGGGTGGACCGAGGGGGGACCCCCCGCCGGCAACGCACCGCGACGCAGGAGGGAGGGAGGGAGGGAAGGGGGGAGGAAGGGAGGCATTCCATTTTGATGCGCCAACGTACTGTGTTGCATTGTTTTGGTGCAGAGTTGAGCGCCCAGGGGAGGGTGTGGTCCTCTCTCTCGATAGGTAAGTTGTTGTTGTACATTGACTTGTCGGTGTGATGATCCAAGCGGCACGGTGGCTGCATCTTCAGTCTCCTGAATCGCAAGCCATGAAATTTTCTCGAGACGAGACTGCTCAACCATGTTTGCCACGCAGAAAACCCAGCGCCTGGGGGCTATGTTGGCCCTCGCGGCCGCCGTCGCATGCGGCGACACCTTGGGGCCGGTCGACTCGGTCCCCATCACGTTGACTGTGAATAGCATGAACTCCTCCGATATCGATCCCCCCGGAGTCATCGAGAAGGACGAGAACATCAGCACGGAGACCGGCAACCCTTGGGGGGACTTCATCCGGATCGCCGAGGACCGCTGTGGTCGGTCGCCCGTCGCGTTCGAGGTCCTGTCCGTAGCGCTCGCGCTGGACGTTGCCGGAAGCGCTGACGTTCAGGTTCTCGACGACGTCATCTCGGGCGATGCCACGGTCTTCTTCGCCTCGACGCAGGGCAGCGATGCCGCCGCGGTGCGCGTCGACGTTGCATCGGCTTCCGGTGTTTCCGGCGTCGGTCCCGTCAACCTGCCGGTCACGGCGTCCCGGGCTCAGCTTTCAGCGCTTTACGAGCGACTCCTGGGCGGGGACTTCCACGTCGGCCTTCGGGCGCAAACCGACCGTGTGGATACCGAGAGCTTCTCGATGGACGCGCGCATCACCTTCGAGGCCCGCGGCATCTGTGAGTGAGTGGAATGGGACCCCCGGCTGCCCCGGACCGTCGGGGGTTCCCCCACGTCGAAGACGTTCGATTCCCGACCGACCTTGCCGACCGCGTGCACTATTCTGCATGAGTGCAGGTGCGCAGGACGGTCGCTCGGCCACGACGTGCCGAGTTTCGCACGCTCGACGGCGTGCGTGGGAGCGCGGGACGAATCACGAACAGAGGAGATCGATTGGTCGCTCGGGCGCTGGTGTGCTGCCTCGCTGTTCTCGGGGGGGCATTCGCCACCGAGGTCGGCGCTCAACGAGTCCCGACGAGCGACCTGGCGCACGCCCCTGACACGACGTTTCGGCACGCGCTGCACTCCGACTTCACGTGCCTCGACTGCCACGCCATGCAGCCGGCGCACGGCGTGCGCTTGGTGCGAAACGTCGCCGACTGTAGGGCCTGCCACCACGTCCGCGAGCGGGTCGATTTGGACTGCCAGGCGTGCCACACGGCGGCGGAGTTCCGTAACGTGGCCTATCCCGTACGAAGAGCGCTCGATCTTTCGATCCACGAGGCGCCGGTCGTCCGCGAGATCCCCTTCCAGCACGCCGACCACGAAGACCGGGCCTGTGCGGAATGCCACACGGAGGGACCGTCGTTCGCGGTCCCGACGCTCGACTGCCAGAGCTGTCACGAAGAGCATCATGAGCCCACGAGCTCCGGGTGCCTGAATTGTCACGAGGAGCCCGCGGACGACGCACATACGCTCGAGGTTCACCAGTCCTGCTCTGGCTCCGGTTGCCACGTGAACCCCCCGTTCTCTGCGTCGCCACGGACTCGAGTCGGGTGCCTGTGGTGCCACCAGGAACAAGCCGACCACGAGCCGCAGGGAGAGTGCGTGGACTGTCATGCCCTGGCTGTGCCGACGTCGCCTCTCGCCGGGAGCGACCCGGAGACCGCGAAACCGGGGGAGGTTTCCCCACAATCGATCGCGGGGATTCCGCGTATGCTCGCTGTTTTCGCGTCGCTCTACCTTGCGGGCAAGTTTCGTGAAGGTCTCGGGAGGTAATCGACGATGCCCATTTGCAGCTACCTGGTCCTGACCGAGCCGGGGGCGACGACAGCTGTGGCCGACCGACTCGAGCGAATGCCGCGGTGCGACGTCGTGCGGGCGAAGAACCGTGATCTGTTGCTTCTCGTCACCGACACGCCGGGGCTGCGCGAAGAGGAGACGCTCCGCTCGCGGATCGAAGCGACCGAGGGCATCCAGGCGCTCCTGCTCACCTTTGGCGAGGTGGTGCCGGGTGCGAGCAACCAGGGCCCATCCGCGAGCGTCGATCGATGACGGTCCAAGATCGACGGGCCTTTCTGAAGCGCACGGCGATGGCGGCCGCCGCGGCGTCGGCGTCGGCACTCGTGCCCGACGTCCTGTTCGGCGCGGAGGTCGAAGCTCCTCGCAACGCCGATGTCGTTTGGAACAAGACGCCCTGTCGGTTCTGCGGCGTGGGGTGCGGGCTCCTCGTCGGGATCGAGAACGGTCGCGCGGTCGCGGTTCGTGGAGACCCCGATTCGCCGGTCAACAAGGGCATGGCTTGTGTGAAGGGCTACCACTCCGTCCAGGCACTCTACGGCCGCGATCGGATCGCGCGCGCCCAGGTAAGAAGGGACGGGAGGCTCGTCGAGGTCCCGATCGAAGAGGCGCTCGACCTGGTTGCGGAACGTCTTCGCCAAACCGTGCAGCAACACGGGAAGGACAGTGTCGCGATGTACGGGTCCGGTC
>JAOTVL010000124.1 GCA_029863525.1 Gemmatimonadota bacterium | reverse complement strand
ACGAGAACGCGCTCGCCGAGGCGGATCGACTCGACCGCGAACGAGCCGAGGGCAACGTGCGCGGCCCCCTCCACGGGATCCCGATCGCGCTGAAGGACAACGTGCACACCACCGATATCCCAACCACAGGCGGCACGCTCGCGTTCGAGGGATTCTACCCACCCTACGACGCGACGTTGGTGACCAATCTGCGCGAGGCGGGGGCGATCATCCTCGCGAAGACGGTCATGACGGAGCTCGCGAACTTCATGGCGCGGGGCATGCCCGGGAACTACAGCGCCCTGGCGGGCTACGGGCTCAACCCGTACGACCCACGGCGCGACCCGCGCGAAGGTCGCAACGACGGCCGACCGGTCATGGGCGTCGGCGGGTCCAGTTCCGGCATCGGGACGGCGATGAGCTTCTGGGCGGCGAACGTCGGAACGGAGACCTCGGGATCAATCCTGTCGCCGTCCAACGCCAACATGCTCGCGGGCATCAAGCCGACAGTGGGCAGAATCAGCCGCTACGGGATCATCCCCATCACGGGTGACCAGGACACGGCCGGGCCCATGGCGCGTACCGTCACCGACGCCGCCATCTTCTTCGGCGCGCTCGAGAGTGCCACTCCTGATCCCAACGATCCGGCCACAGGACGGTGCGAGGTCCCACCCAACGGTGACTACACCGCGTTCCTTAATGCCGCCGGGCTTCAGGGCGCACGCATCGGTATCCCGCGGGCGCTCTACTACGACTCGATCCAGGTGCCCGGGACGGACCGCTATCAGAGTCGCCTCGACGAGGAAGGTTCGGTGATCATGGCCGAGGCGATCGCGATCCTCGAGCAGCAGGGCGCGATCATCGTCGATCCAGCCGACATCCCGAGCGTCATCGACCCGAATCCCGAGACGAGCCTCCTGACGAATGGCCAGAGCAGTGTGCTCGAGTACGGCATGAAGCGGGACTTCAACGCTTGGCTCGCGACGCTCGACGACTCGGCTCCGGTGCGCACCCTCACGGAGCTGCGCGCCTGGAACGAAGCGCACCGCGAGGCCGGAGCGATCAAGTACGAGCAAGCGCTCCTGGACCTCTCCGACGAGGTCGACCTGGAAGCCGATCGTGCCCGGTACGAGGCCGATCGTGCTCGCGACGTCGAGCTGAACGGGACGCGCGGCATCGACCAGGTCATGGAGGAGATGGAACTGGACGCGCTGCTCTTCCCCGGCTCGAGCGGGGCGGGAATCGCCGCACGCCCCGGCTATCCGACCGTTATCGTGCCCTTCGCCTTCCTGGACACGGAAGCCGACCCGCCGATGCCGGAAGGCTTCGACGCGAAGCCGCGTCCCTTCGGAGTGAGCTTCACGGGAGGGGCGTGCGCCGAGCCGAGGCTCCTCGAGCTGGCCTACGCGTTCGAGCAGGCGACGATGCGGCGCGTGGCCCCATCGGACTTCCAGTAGGCCCGCATCGGACGGTCGCGGGCCCAGTCGGTCGCGATCGTCGGTCAGTCGAGACCGTCTCGAAGCGCTTGCCGCAGGTACGCGCGCGCTCGAGTCCACTCCCGCTCGACCGTGCGCACCGAGGTGCCGAGCGCCTCGGCCGTATCCGCGACCGACATCCCCCCGAAGAACCGGCACTCCACGATCCGGGCCATGCGCGCGTTGCGACCTTCCAGCCGCTGGAGGGCGTCCTCGATCGCGAGTAGCTCGGCGATGTCGGAATCGATGGTGGCCGAGTCGTCTCGGAGCGGCACCCGAATGTGGGCTCCGCCCCTCTTTTCCGCGTTCTTCCGGCGCGCAAAGTCGATGAGAATTCGGCGCATGGCTTTGGAGCAAAACGCGAAGAACTGAGCGCGACCGGCCCACTCGGCTCCATCCGCCCCCGCGAGCTTCACATAGGCCTCGTGGACCAGGACCGTCGTGTCGACGACCGTGTCTCGGGCCCCGACGTTCAAGTGCCGGTGCGCGATGTGCCGAAGATCGTCGTACACGAGCTCGATGAGTCGGTCGAACGACTCCTCGTCGCCGGCGCTCCAGCTCGTGAGGAGCTGTGTGATCTCGGAGGTGTCTCGATTCAACGGACAGGCTCGATCGGCGAGGATGGTTGGCGACGAGCCTAGATATAGGGCGGCATGTCTCCGCCGGAAACGCGCCTACCGCCCCGGTCCGTCCTCGAGGAGCGCGGCGAAAGGCGCTGCCTCGTCGCCCAGATCCTGTGCGAGCATCTCCGAGACGAGGGCGTCGATCATAGCCACGACGCTACGATCCTCGGTCAATTCGTCGTAGGAGCCGAGCCCTTCGAGGCTCCAGGCGAAAAGCCGTGCGGCCCCGGCGTCTCGACCGGTCAGCGCCGCCGCCACGCCGAGCCAGGCCCGGTAGACGTTCGTCCACGAGTGATGGGTTCCGATGTGCTCGATCGCGAGGTCTACGGCCACTGACAGAGTCTGGACGGCCTCCTCTGGGCGTCCCGCTCGTATCAGCGTGGCACCGAGCTGCATGAGCTGGCTTGCCGTCCGCCAATGACCTTCCGGCCAAGCTTCACGTGTGGCACGCACGGATCGTTCGTACACCGCGACCGCATACTCGAACCGCCCGGCTTCGGTGAGCGTCGTGGCGAAGTTCCCCCGAAACATCAGGGTCTCCGGGTGCCCAGGCCCCAGCGCGACGTCTGCGCTGTCGATGGCCTCCTCGTACAGGCGCGCCGCCTCCTCGTGAAAGCCGCGCATGCGGCGCACCACCGCGAGGTCGTTGAGCGCCCTGGCGTACAGAAGCCCATCACTGACCGTGGCGACCCGTCGCGCCGCCACGATGCCGGCCAAGAGGCTATCGGCGGCCTCCAGATCACCCTGGCGCCTCACGATCCCCGCGAGGGTGCGCTGCGTATACCAGGCTTCCTCACTACGATCGGGGAAGTCGGGCAGCAACTGGAGCCCCGCCCTGAGCTCGACAGCCGCCTCGTCGGGTTGGTCCAAGAAGCTCAGCGTTCGACCCAAGCCGATGCGGGCCCAAGCCACGGTGAGGGAGTCCCCCTCCGGCGAGCCGGCCCGGATCGCTTCGCCGTACACCTCCCGAGCACGATCGAACTCGCGATTCGCTTGGAGCGCGTCTGCGAGGCCGAGCAGGCCCTTTCCCAGCGCGGTGGGCTCCGACACGGAGTCTCGGGCCAACGCGACCGCCCTTTCGTGTAGGGCTATGCCCTGCTCGCGCCAGCCCAGGCCCACATGCACATCGCCGAGGGTCGCGAGAAGCTCTGCACGGATCGCGGGCTGATCGCCCAGCTCCGAATCGATGCGCGCGACTCCGCGCCCCAGGAGGGCACGAGCGGTGAGCGTGTCCCCGAGACGCTCGGAGGGATCGTTCGACTCGAAGAGGTTGACCAAGAAGTCCGTAGTGGCGCGCGCCGTCTCCGCTTCTCGGGTTGCGCGTGCGCTCGCCTGCTCAGCCAGCGTGCGCTGCTCGATGAGGTCGTCTCTCTGAATCGCCAACCCGAGGGCCGATCCGGATACCAGGAGGAAGACCCCGCCGAGCGCCATGACCGGCCAGCGGTACCTCCGAACGAACCGGCGGAGTCGATAGCCCCGTGCATCGCCTCGAGCCAGGACCGCGTGGCCGGCGAGGTGCCTCTCGATATCCTCGCGAAACGCCGCCACCGTGGAGTACCGCTCCGACGGTCGAGCTCGCAACGCCCGCATGAGAATCGCGTCGAGGTCACCCCGCAGCCGGCGGCGGAGCGCGACATGCGATGTCGCGCGTGCGGCGTACACGGCAGCCGGGCCGAGGCTCTCGGATCCGGCGGGAGCCCCGGAGGTGTTCGCCGGCGGAAGCGCGGCGGACGGCGCGGTGGGCTCGCCGCCCCGCACGACCTGCTCGAGGACGCTGCTTCCGGGATGGCTCCCATAAGGCCGTCCCCCGGTCAGGAGCTCATAGAGGAGAATCGCGATCGAGTAGACGTCCGTCTGGGTGCTCGCTGGCTCACCCAGAAGCTGTTCGGGGGCGGCATACTCCGGCGTAAGGAAGCGTCCTCCCGTGCGGGTCGCGGCCGCGAGCCCCGTAGGCTCTTGCAGAAGCCTGGCGATCCCGAAGTCCAGGAGCTTCACCGAGCCGTCCTCGCGAACGAGGATGTTGCTCGGCTTGAGGTCGCGATGCACGACCATGTGTCGATGGGCGTGCTCGACGGCTTCCATAACCCCGAGGATCAAGCGGATTCGCTCGTCCACCCCGAGGCGATGACGGTCTGCCCACTCGTCGATCCTCAGGCCGTCGACCAACTCCATCACCAGGAACGGACGACCGTCGGGGGTGACGCCTCCGTCGATGAGCTGCGCGATGGCCGGATGGTTGAGGGACGCGAGGATCTGACGCTCCAACTCGAATCGTTCCACCACCTCCTGGGTGGTCGCGGATCGCCGAAGCACCTTCACGGCCGCGCTGCGCTCGAACGCCTCGTCCGCGCGCTCCGCCGCGTAGACAGATCCCATGCCTCCGGTGCCCAGCACACGCACGAGGCGATAGGCTCCCGCCCGCGTCCCGACAAGCTCTTCGGGGTCGTCGAGCACGATACCGATCTCTTCTCCGAGAGCGGCCCTCAGGACCCGTTCGCCGGGCCCGAGTGCCTCGAATCGCACCTCGGCGGCCAACGAAAGGACGGTCGCAGCCAGAGCAGGATCGTCGGAACACGATGCCCGGAGATAGCCCTCGCGCTCGTGTTCGGGGAGGTCGAGCACGTGCTCGAGCAGGCGATCGACCTCGCGCCATCGGTCCCACACGACGTCGCGCTCGGACGGCGTCCGCTCGGCGTCGGGTGGGTTCTTGTCGTCGCTCATCGGACCAGCGCTCGTGAGAGGGTACGCGAGTCTAGAGTCCAGAACGGAGAAGCGCGACCGCTCCCGCCACACGCTGGCAACGGGCGTGGCGGGGTTCATCGGCGTTCTGCGTTCCCCTTCCCGAGAGCGAGCCGAGGAAGGCCCGCCATGAGAACCGACAGAGTGGGAGGGCGATCACATGCTCGGACGTGCAGGTCTACGCAGACAGCTGGCCATCACGGCCCTCGTAGCTTTCGGTGCCGCGGCGTGCGGCGTCACCGAACCCGACTCGGGAACACCCGATCCCTCTGGACTGTCCATATCGTCATCCACGACGAACATCGGAATCGGCGCTACGCTGCAGCTTTCGGCGACGGTGACACCCACCGGCGCCCCGCAGTCCGTCGCGTGGTCCAGCGCCGACGAGGGCCGGGTGACGGTGGGCGCGACCGGACTCGCCACCGCGGCAGTGGCCCCGCTCGAGCCCAGCACGGTGCGAATCACCGCCACGAGCACCGTGGACCCCGCGGTGAGTTCGTTCGTGGACCTTACGATCACGTGCGGACCCCTTCTGTCGGCGGTCGTGACGAACGGCGGGACGTTGTCCGAGGACACGTGTTACTTCGTCGAGAATCCGCTGACGGTGAACGACGGAACGCTCTTCGTCGAACCCGGCGTCGAGATCAGCTTCGGGCCCTCGGGCTCGTTGTCGATCGGCAGCAACGGCCGCCTCAACGCCGTCGGCACGGTGGACAAAGGGATCACGTTCACGAGTCTCGACGCAGCCGGAAGTTGGCGCGGCCTCCGCTTCGACGGGAGCCGCGGAGCGGACAACGTCCTCCACTACGTCGAAATCGAAAACGGCGGGTCCTCCGGCTGGAGCGGGGCCACGCAGTCGGCCTCAGCGGTGCTCCTCGAGGGCAACTCGCTCGTGGACATTCAGAACAGCACGATCCGAGGAAGCGAGAGCCGGGGCATCACGCTCTATGCCGAAGCCGAGATGACCTTCCAGGCCAACGTGCTCCAGGAGAACGCCGTACCCGCGTGGCTGCACCCGAACACCGTGGGCTTCTTCGGTGCCGACAACGTGTTCGACGGCAATGCCGACCAGGTCGTCCGCGTCGGATACGGCAACACCGACAGGGTGTCTACGGCCCAGACTTGGCTGGACGTCGGCGTGCCCCTCGAGATCCAAGACCGAATGTTCATCGAGGCACCGCTCACGCTCGAGCCAGGTGTCCATCTGCAGGCGCTCGCAGGCGTCTCCCTCATCGTGCGGGAAGAGGGCACGCTGAGCGCGATCGGAACCCCGACGGCGTCCATCAGGTTCGAGGGGTCCGAGAGCTCGCCCGGCGCGTGGAAAGGCCTGCAGATCCAGACGATGTCCAACGACAACGTCTTCGACCACGCGTGGTTCCGGCATGGAGGAAGCGACGCCTGGACAGGAGGCGGTGATTCACGCGCGATGGTGTACCTCGATGCGAACAGCAAGGCCGTCTTCACCAACTCGACCTTCGAGGGAAGCGCGCACTACGGGCTTTGGGTTCCGGCCGGCGGCGACATCGAGGGCTTCTCCGACAACGCCTTTGTCGACAACGCTCGTGCCATGATCGTCCACCCGAATCGCGCCGGTGCCATCGCGTCGAACAGCATCTTCGTGGGCAACGCCGAGCAGCGCGTCCGCGTGACCTTCGGCAACAACGACTCGGTCGAATCGGCCCAGACGTGGAACGCGCTCGAAGTGCCGTACCTCGTGATGGATCGCACCTTCGTCCGGGCCCCTCTGACCATCGAAGCCGGCGCGGTCGTGGAGTTCGACCAGCACGCGCACCTCATCCTCAACGAGGGTGGCTCGCTCGACGCTTCAGGCACGGCGGAGGCACCGATCCACTTCACCGGCAGAGAGGCCCTCGCGGGCTACTGGAAGGGCATCCAGTTCGGGACCGTCAGCGCCTCGAATCGCATCGAGCACGCCCTCTTCGAATACGCCGGTTCGGCCGCTTGGTTCGGAGGCTCCAACAGCACCGGCACTCTTTACATCACGGCCGATGGCTCCCTCGCCCTCGCGAACGTGGCATTCCGCGAGACCGGCGGCTACGCGGCGGTCATCGCGAACAGAGGGTCGCTCTCGTGCACGAGCGTCGACGACGGCGGCTTTCAGTACTACGTGTACACGTTGAGCGGGAGTGGCGCACAACCTGCGTGCCCATTCTAATGGGTATCGGCGGACCCGGATAAACGCTAGCTCCCGATCCCTCTCACGAAGAGGACGTGGGTCGCGAGCTGCGCCAGTGGGGTCGCCCGGTCGGTACCGGGGGGCCCCGCTTCGCAGGCTCCTGCATCGCCAACCGACCTCGGAGCATCTCCTCGAGGTCGCTCGCCGGCATCGGTCGAGCGAAGAGGAAGCCCTGAGCCTCGTCACACCCGAGGTCGATGAGCCTCCGGCGCTGCTCTTCGGTTTCCACGCCTTCGCCGATCGATTCCAGATTCATGGCCTGGCACATCATGATCACCGCCTCGGTGATCGAGCGTGCTTCCTCGTTTGTCGCCAGATCCTGGATGAAGGATCGGTCGATCTTCACTGCGTCGAGGGGGAGCTGGCGCACGTAGTTCAGTGAGGAGTAGCCGGTCCCGAAGTCGTCGAGCGCGATTCGGAAGCCGTGATCGGACAACTTGCCGAGAAGCCCCAGCGCCTCGTCCGGATTTCGAATCACCGCGCTCTCGGTCACCTCGAACTCGAGCCACGCCGGATCGATGTCGCTGGTGAGATCGAGAACGCGTTCCACCAGCCCTGGCAGGAGTTGCTGAGGCGAAACGTTCACCGACACGCGAAGGTCGTCGAGGCCGAGGGACCTCCAATGCAGTAGATCGCGTACGGCCGCGTGGAGGCTCCAGTCGCCGAGAAGCTGGATCAAGCCCACGTCCTCCGCAACGAGGATGAACTCGCCGGGAGGCACCGAACCCAAGTCGTCGTGGGTCCATCGTGCGAGAGCCTCCACGCCGACCACGGCCCCGGACTCGGGGCGCACGCGGGGCTGGTAGTGCATCTCCAGGTCGCCACCCTCGATGGCGCGACGAAGGAGGCTCGCCACGCGGAGGCGACGCCTCTGCCGCTGGTGCACGGCTTCGTCGTAAAAGTGATAGGCATCGGGTTTCGATCGACCCGCCTGAAGGGCGGTCTTCCCGAACCGCACGAGAGCGTCGACCGTGGTGGCGTCGTCGGGAAACAGGCTGATCCCGATCGACACCGCCAACGAGATATCGTGATCCTCGATGACGTAGGGTTCCTCCAGCGCGCGCGCGACCGTCTCGGCAAGCGCAGCGGCCTCCTCGCGGTTCATCACGGTGTCGACCGCCGCGAACTCGTCGTTTCCGAAACGCACGGCCGAGTACGAGTTCGCATCCCGTTTCCGTCGGCGATCGGGACGCCTCGGCACGCTCAGCGTCGCGATCAGCCGTCGCGCTACTTCGCTCAGGAGCTCGTCCCCGACCTGGTGCCCCAACGCTCCCTCGACGCTGGCGAAGCCCTCGAGTCCGATCAGGAGAACAGCTACGGTGGACTCATCACGATGAGCCTGCTTGAGCTGCATCCCGAGTCGCTCGAGGAGGTACTGGCGATTGCCGAGCCCCGTCACCGAGTCGTGCAGCGAGAGGTACTGGATTTGACGAGCGGAATTCCATCGTTCCGTGACGTCCTGCGCGGAGGCCTCCACACGTACCTTTTCGTCGTTGCTCCGACGCAGCTGCGCCCGCAGGTGAAGGATCCGATCCTGTCCGTTGCGCAGCGGGACGCGCACGTCCGTTCGGAAGGCACCGTTCGGCGCGTGGACACGCTTCAGGCCGGCAATCAACTGATCGCGGTCCTCGGTGTGGACCTTCCCGAGCACGTCGTCGACGCTGATCTCGGCCTCCGGGTCGAGCTCGAACAACCGGCGAAAGTCGCGCCCGGCGTCGATCTTCTGCGTCTCCAAGTCCAGCGTCCAGTTGGTGAAGCGCGCGAGCCGCTGTGCCCGCACCAACCGGGCATCGCTGTCGCGCAGCCTGCTGAGCATATCCCCGAAGGCGCGGCTGAGGTCGCCGAGCTCGTCACCTCGCTGAACGTCGAACTGCACGTCCAGCGACTCACCGCCAACCCGTTCGGCGGCGTGCTTCATGACCCTGATGGGACGCGCGAAGCTGTGGGCGAGAAATACCGCGGCCAACACGGTCAGGAGGAGCGCGGCCAATCCTGAGAGAACGAGGCTGCGTCTCGCTCGTGCTATGGCGCGCCGCTCCGACTCGTACGTGGTCGACACGCGAACGCCCGCTGCCGCAAAGTCGCGCACCACGGAGACGAGCGTGTCTGGCGGGGACACTCCGACGGCTCCGAGACCTACGCCCACCCCCAGGACGTTCGACCAAGCCTCGAAGACGTCGGCACTGACGGAATCGACGGCCAAGAGGTATCCGGTCAGGTCATCGATCGTGCGCAGTGGGATGGCCGCCGCCGCGTAGAGCCGTCCGTCCGCAACGACGTATGTGGGCGATTCCTCCAGCACCCTCTCCGCGGAGAGCGACACCATCGCCCGGTCACCCGCGAGCGCGACCGTCCGACCCAGAGGCGATTGGAATGCGATCGCGGAGGCGCCGAGACGCTCAACGAGGCGCTCCGCGTGATACTCGAGTGTCCGCCGGTCACCGGCCGCGAGGTTGGCCCGGAACTCCGGGGTCGCGCTGACCGCGGCCCAGCGCGCTGCGACCGTCGCCAGGTGGTCGTCCAACAGGCGGCCGGCCGCTCCCGCCGACCGAGCCAAGCGCTCGTCGGCCGCCTCGCGCAGATCCGCGGCGAGGGTGCGATCCTGAATGACGAGCGCGAGGATCGTGGAGGTGGCCGCGAGGCCGCCCATGAGCAGCACGAGGCGGGTGAAGACCCCGAAGCGAGGCGCCCGGACGGTCACGGGTCGATCAGGTCCGGGTCCAGCCAGATGGTCTCTTCGAGGGTGCGGCCCGATCCGACCTCCACGGTGCGCACGGTGCCCTTCAACCTCGGACTCCAGATCGACATCCGATACGAGCCACTCGGTAGCGAACCCACGTAGTAGCGGCCGTCGACGTCCACGACGCCGAAAAACACGTCGGCCGTGGCGAGGACAATAAAGCTCTCGTCGGGGTGGAGTGAGCAGAAGAACCGGAGCTCTCCCGCCCGGTCGATGCGGTGGGGCCCGGACGAATCGACCGGACTGACCGGAAACTGCAGCCGGGAGCCGAGGTCCGCCGAGAACAGGCGATGGCTGACGGAGCCCTCGTTCACGAAGACGACGTAGTCACCCTCTGCGATCGCCGTGAAGCCGGGATCGAAGTGGTCGGTGCTCGACCTTAGACGAAAGAGCTGCGCC
>JAOTVL010000187.1 GCA_029863525.1 Gemmatimonadota bacterium | reverse complement strand
CACGATGGACGCGAACCTGCACTCCATCTTCTACACGTGTCGAGCAGCAGCTCGCCGCGTCCGCGACGACGGACGCATCGTGCTCGTGAGCAGCACCGCCGGGCAGCGCGGGGAGGCCTTCCACGCCGACTACGCGGCCACGAAGGGCGCGATGATCTCCTTCGTGAAGGGCTTCTGCATCGAGCTCGCACCTCGTGGTATCACCGTCAATTCGGTGGCCCCCGGGTGGATCGACACCGAGATGTCCGAGAGCGCGCTCACTGGCGAGGGCCGTAGCCGGGTCGAGGCGTCGATCCCCATCGGGCGGATCGCTTCGTCGGAGGACGTGGCCGGACCGATCGTCTTCCTCTGCTCCGAGCTCGCGCGCCACGTTACCGGCGAGATCGTCAACGTGAACGGCGGAGCCGTGTTGGTGGGGTGAACGACGTGCTTCCTGTCGCACCCCCGGCGGTCCGCTGGATCACCCGCACGTTGGAAGAGGCCGGGCACGAGACCTGGGCGGTCGGAGGAGCCGTTCGCGACGCGCTCCTCGGTCGACCGTCGGAAGACTGGGACCTGGCAACGCACGCCCGTCCCAAGACCGTTCGATCCCTCTTTCGACGAACGGTGCCGATCGGGATCGAGCATGGGACGGTCGGTGTTCTCTCGCGGGACGGAACGCTCTACGAGGTCACGACGTTCCGAAAGGACGTCGAGACCGACGGACGACACGCCGTCGTTGCCTTCGCCGACACCATCGCGGACGACTTGGGCCGCCGGGACTTCACGATCAATGCGATCGCCTGGCACGTGGTTCGCGAGGAGCTCTTCGACCCTTTCGACGGGGTGGCCGACCTGAGGGACGGCATCCTTCGGACAGTGGGCGAAGCCGAGGACCGGTTCAGCGAAGACCATCTTCGCATTCTCCGCGCGCTCCGCTTCGCGGGTCGCTTCGGGCTAGAGATCGAAGAAGGTACCTGGAGGGGCGCACGGGCGCTGGTCGAGCGCCTGACAGAGCTGTCCCCCGAGCGGGTTCGGGAGGAACTCCTCAAGGTCCTCTCCGACGAGCATGACCCGACGCGTACGCTGGAGCTGTACGCCGACTCGGGCGCGCTTGCCGTTCTCTACCCGGAGTTGGAGCGGACTCGGTCGGAGAACCCCGTCGGTTGGTGCGCCACGCTCGCGGCGGTGGAGTTCCTCCCCAAGGGTCGACCGGACTGGAGGCTCGCGGCGCTTCTTCGCCCCCTCCCGGCCGACGAGGTGGCCCGGGTCCTGCTTCGTTTGCGGTTGTCGAATGCCCGCATGGATGAGGTCGCACGGTTGGCGAGCGCGCCCCCGCTGCCCTCCGACGCGAGCACCGATGCCGATATCCGGCGGTGGCTGAGTGCGAACGGCCCGCAGAGGCTGAATGCGCTGGCTCGCCTCGACCTGGCCTTCGCGCGGGCCGCCTGGTCCGATGCGGGGCCCTCTGCCGGCGACCGGGTCGAAGGGCCTTCGAGCACGCTGCATGCTCCGGCGCGGCCGGAGTCGGTCGTCGATGCATGGTGCCGAGCCCGGGCGATCCGCCGCTCTCGGCCGCCTCTGTCGGTCTCCGACCTCGAGCTGGATGGCCGCGCACTCATCTCGCTGGGGATGAAGCCCGGTCCACACTTCGGCGACGTGCTCGAGGGGCTGCTCGCGTGGGTGCTCGAAGAGCCGTCACGAAACGAGCGACCGCTGCTCGAAGCCCGCGCGCTGGAGCTGGCCCAAGCGCTCAGGGGGGCCGCGCCGGGACACTGGAATGGCTGACGAACCGAGTCTGTTCGGCGATCCCGACCGGGACCGGTCAGGTGAGACCTCGGCCGGCGCGCCGCTCGCCGCGCGGATGCGCCCACGCTCCATCGCCGAGTTCCGTGGCCAGGAGCATCTCCTCGGAGAGGGAAAGGCGGTCCGCGCGATGCTCGACCACGGGCGAGTCGGCAGCATGATCCTATGGGGCCCTCCCGGGAGCGGAAAGACGACGCTCGCTCGGCTGATCGCCGCGGAATCGGACGTGACCTTCGTGTCGTTCAGCGCGGTCACGGAGGGTGTCGCTCGCGTCCGCGAAATCATCGCGTCGGCGGGCCAGCGTCTCTCCGCGAGCGGTCGCCGTACGATCCTCTTCTGTGACGAGATCCATCGGTTCAACAAGGCGCAGCAGGACGCCTTTCTTCCGCACGTAGAGGCGGGCACGATCATCCTCATCGGCGCCACTACCGAGAACCCGTCGTTCGAGGTCGTGCGTCCCCTCCTCTCGAGGGCGCCCGTGTATGTCCTCGAGCCGCTCTCCAGCGATGCACTCATGTCAATTCTCGAAGACGCGCTGACGGACCAGAGGGGGCTGGCGTCATCGAATGTCGAGGTCGCGGATGATGCCCTGCGGTTCATTGCCGAGGCCTCGGACGGCGATGCCCGTCGGGCACTCGGTGTCCTCGAGGCCGCGACGCGGATCGCGGGTCCGGGTGGGAGCGTCGGACGCGAGGAGGCGAGGGAGGCGCTCCAACATCGCTTCGCGACGTACGACAAGGGAGGTGAGGAGCACTACAACCTTATCTCCGCGCTCCACAAGTCGATAAGGGGTAGTGATCCCGACGCGGCCCTGTACTGGCTGGCGCGCATGATCGACGGTGGTGAAGACCCCCTGTACATCGCGAGGCGACTCGTACGCATGGCGTCTGAGGACATCGGGCTCGCGGACCCATCGGCGCTCGGGGTCGTCGTCGCGGCCCGGGACGCGTTTCACTTCCTGGGATCCCCCGAGGGCGAGCTCGCGCTTGCCCAGGCCGCCGTGTACCTCGCGACCGCGCCGAAATCCAATCGAACGTATACGGGCTGGAAAGACGCGATGAAGCGCGCCAAGGAGACGCCGTCCGCTCCTGTGCCGCTCCACATTCGTAACGCCCCGACCGGTCTCATGAAGGATCTCGGCTACGGCGGCGGGTACAGGTACGATCACGAGGAGCCGGAAGGTGTGGCGGAGCAGGAGTACTTGCCGGACTCTGTCCGCGGCGAACGGTTCTACGACCCAGGTCGCTTCGGATTCGAGAAGACGATCCGCGAGCGGTTGAAATGGTGGGCCGAGCGACGAAAAGGACCATCGTCGACCTCGTGATCTGGTTATCGTAAGAAGGCACACAACGCGGGAATCGAACCCGACCGGGTCGGAGGTGGCAGGATCCCCACGCAACTGATCGATCTGCATACACCCGTCGACAAGGTGGTCCTTGTGGGCGCCCCCCAAAGGGCGCTCGCGAGACATCTGGCGGAAGAGCACCTCGAGGAGCTGGCACGCCTCACCGACACGGCCGGAGGAGAGGTCGTGGGGACCGTCGTGCAGCGGATCGATGCGCCTCATCCGCGCTTCTACATCGGGGAAGGAAAGGCGGAGGCTCTCCGAGCGGTCGTCGTCGAGCAGGGTGCGGATCTCGTGGTGTTCGATGAAGAGCTCAGCCCTGCCCAGGGTAAGAACTTGGAAGATCTGCTGGGTGTGCGAGTGATGGATCGCTCGGAGCTCATCCTGGACATCTTCGCGACGCGGGCACGCTCCAAGGAGTCGCGTATGCAGGTCGAGCTGGCGCAGCTCCAGTACCTGTTGCCTCGCCTTCGACGGATGTGGAGCCACTTGTCGAGAATCCGAGGCGGGATCGGGCTCCGGGGTCCCGGTGAGACGCAGCTCGAGACCGACCGCCGACTCATCGGGACCCGAATCGGCGATCTTCGGACGAAGCTCAAGGACGTCGCCAAGGCGAGGGCGGTGCAGAGGAAGTCCCGGATCGGGAAGTTTCGGGTGGCGCTGGTGGGTTACACCAATGCCGGCAAGTCTTCTCTACTGAGGGCGCTGTCCGGATCCGACCTCTTCGTCGAGGACCGGCTCTTCGCCACGCTCGACTCCGCCACGCGCAGCGTCGATCTCGGTTCCGGATACGAGGCGCTGCTCACCGACACGGTCGGCTTCATCCGCAAGTTGCCGCATCATCTCGTGGCTTCTTTCCGGTCCACGCTCGAGGAGGCGAGAGAAGCGGATGTCCTTCTTCACGTCATCGACGCCTCGCACCCCGATTGGGAGGAGCACTACGAGGTCGTGAACGACGTGCTGCACGACCTCGGCCTGGAGGATCGAGACCAGATCCTGGTTTTCAACAAGATCGACCGCATCACGCACGAGGAGGAGCGCTCTTTACGGGAGCGCATTCGCTCACTCGATCCCACTCCGGCGGTCTTCGTGTCGGCGCTCGACGCCGAAACGCACGCGGCGGTTCGCGACACGTTGCTGACGCGCGCGCGTGGTCGACTGGCCCGCGTGGTCGTCACGATTCCGGTGCAGGACGGGGAAACGATCGCGGCGGTGTATCGCGAGGGCGAGGTCACGGACCGCGCGGACGAGAGTATGTGCGTAGCACTGACTGCCCGAATCCCGGTCGACCTCCTGGGTC
>JAOTVL010000123.1 GCA_029863525.1 Gemmatimonadota bacterium | reverse complement strand
GCACGAAGACCACGTTCGGGCGGCGCTCCTGGAAGGCCGGATCACCGTCCCTTTCAGCGGAGCAGGAGGCGAGGGCGGTCACGGCGGCCAGGAGGGCCAGCTTGGAGAGGTTCGTCATGGGCGGGAAGCTAGGAGCAGCCGGGAAAGGGCAGCAAGGACGGGCCCGGCGCGCGTGTGTTTCCTGGCTCACCTCAATGGTGGGCCTGGGAAGACTTGACGGCTGAAACAGCGGGGAGAAGAGCGGGAATCGGTGCCCGAAACGGCTTTGGGGATGAGAGCAGCTTGCGAACGTTGCGACACCAAACGGATGTTGGCCTCGGCCTGACCCTCAGCGGAGAACATCCCACGTGTCCGAAGCGATCGCACGTCTGAACACCGCACTCGAAGCCCGCTACGCGGTGGAGCGCGAGATCGGTGCGGGGGGCATGGCCACGGTCTTCCTGGCCAAGGACCTCAAGCACAACCGCAACGTAGCGCTCAAGGTGCTGAAGCCGGAGTTGGCGGCGGTCGTAGGCGCGGAGCGCTTCCTCACGGAAATCGAGACGACCGCCAACCTCCAGCATCCGCACATCCTGCCGCTGTACGACTCTGGCGAAGCGGATTCGATGCTTTTCTACGTGATGCCTTACGTGGAAGGCGAGTCATTGAGGGAACGTCTCGATCGCGATCACCAGCTTCCCGTAGATGACGCGGTCCGTATCGCGACGAACATGGCCGAGGCGCTCGACTACGCGCACCGCCGAGGTGTGATCCATCGAGACATCAAGCCCGCGAACGTGCTGCTGCAGGACGGCAAGCCCGTGATCTCGGACTTCGGGATCGCTCTGGCGGTCGGTGTCGCAGGTGGAGGCCGACTGACGGAGACGGGGCTGTCGATGGGGACTCCGTATTACATGAGTCCCGAGCAGGCGTCGGCGGACCGGGAGCCGACCCCGGCGAGCGACGTCTATTCGTTGGGGTGTGTGCTGTACGAGATGCTGGTCGGTGAGCCGCCTTATGTGGGCAGTTCTGCCCAGGCCGTCCTGGCCAAGATCCTGATGGGTGACGCGCCCGCCGCGGCTGCGACTCGTGCCTCGATCCCCGCGAACGTGGACGCGGCAATCAGGAAAGCCCTGGAGAAGCTACCTGCCGATCGGTTCACGGGTGTGCAGGACTTTGCCAAGGCATTGGACGATCCGGGGTTCAGGCACGGCGACCCGGGAGGTCCGGATGCGGCCGGAACAGCGGCTCGTGTCGGTCCGTGGAGTCGCGTCTCCGTCGGCGTGGCGGTGCTGCTGGGACTGGTCGCCGCGTGGGGCTGGCTGAGGCCCGTGCCGGCTCCGATCCCTCCGGCCCCGATGACGGCATCCCTGCTGTTTCCGAACGACTCAGGCCCCGCGGACGGATTCGACCTCTCTCCCGACGGAACCCGACTCGCCTTCGTGAGCCAGGCCCGTCTGGACGGGGGGCGCATCTGGATTCGCACGCTGCTCAATGGTCGGCAGAGCCCGCTCGAGGGGACGGAACGGGCCGCGTCTCCAGCCTGGTCACCCACCGGAGATCGCATCGCGTACCGTGTCGACAACACGGAGATTCGCGTGGTATCCGCCGACGGGGGGCCGGTCGTAACCGTGGTTGAAGCCTCCGCGGGAGTCGGCATGCCATCTTGGACCCCGGATGGCACAATCATCTTCCTTGGAGACGGCGGGATCATGACCGCTCCCGCGGGAGGAGGCCAGCCGAAGCTCGTGGTCCCGATGGACGAGGTAGACTTCTTCAATGGGGTGGTGGAGCCGCTTCCCGACGGAAGAGGATTCCTCGCGGCCAGCGTGCGACCGGACGCGCCCGGGATCTTCGTGGGAGACCTGCGCACGGCGGAGTACGAGTTGTTGATCGAGGCGTCGGGGAACCCCCTCTATCGGGACGGCTGGCTCTTCTCCTATGCCTACGAGGGGCCGCTGCTCGCCCAGAGGTTCGATCCCGGGTCCAGGGAGCTCGTGGGGGCCGCGACCCCCCTCGTGGACCAGATCTCCGAGCCCGGAGGCCGCGTGCAGCTCGCGGTCGGACCCCACACGCTCGTTTTCGCCTCCCCCCCGCCCGAGAACAGGGCCCTCGTCTGGGTGGACGGCTCGGGTGGCCCCGGTGCACCTCTCGCCGAGCCCTCGATACCGGAGGGGTGGGAGCGGGTCCTGTCTCGGGATGGGGCCCGCATCGCCTCGGGTGGCTGGGGTCTATGGGTCGTCGACGCGGACGGCGGTCTCCCGCGGCGGATCCAGGGGGCGGGTGATCGAGCCAGGAGCCCGCAGTGGTCGGAGGACGGCCGCGTAGTGCTTTACAGGGGCGGGGCGGGGCTGAGCATGGTCGGCATCGACCCGGGAGATTCCGCGGTGTTGATTCGCCCCAGCGGCAGTTCCACTCTCGTGCCGGTAGGGTGGGGCGCGGACGGCGAGGTGCTGTTCATCGAGATTCTCGGGGACGGCTCGCGCGAGCTCAGGGCCCTCGACAGCGGAGGAACGGGAAATCTCCGGACGATTCTACCCGGAGTCGGCAGCGCCTCCTTGTCACCCGACGGGCGGTGGCTGGCCTATGACTCGCGGCTGGGGAGCGATGAGTCCCAAGTCTTCATTCGAGCCTATACGGACTCGGAAGAGATACGCGTCTCGACCGATGGAGGGGCGCGGCCCCGTTGGGGGCCGAACGGAGACGAAGTCTACTTCGTGACGCGCAGGGGCCAAGCGTGGCAGGTGTCGCTTTCCTTCGACGGAGGGCTCGCCGCGTCGGTCCCCGAGCTCGTGCCCTTCGATGGTGCGGTACGCAACATCTGGACTCACCCGGACGGCCGATTGCTGCTCGAAGCGGAGTACGGTGGAGGCCAGCACCTGAGCGTGCTGCGCGATTGGAAGTCTGTCATTGCGCCAGGAGGGTTCTGAGCCGCATCGAGTCCAAGCACGAAGCCCACCCCTGGCCTGGTGGCCGGCGAGTCACCTCAGCGCCCCACCCCGGCAGCCTCCAGTTGCGTCCTCACCTCGTCGAACCAGTTGAGCACGACCACGAAGGACTCCGGCCTGACCTCACCTCCCATCACCGCCATGATCGAGCTCACGTACTCGCTCACCAGAATCCGACGCCCGTCCGGATGCGCCTCGAAGCCCTGAACGTCCCCCGTGAAGACGGGCCGAGGCTCTCCGACATCGAAGGTCGGGCTTTCAGGATTTGCTGAGCCGCTTGCGGTTTCCCTCGCGAAGCCCGGCAGGACTACTCTCGGCCCTCCGCCTGCTCCCGATACAACCTCAGCGCCTCCTCGAACGTCGCGAACACCTCGGCCCGGTGCGCAGGGTCGTCCCACCGATCCATGCCCCTCATGTCCTCGAGCGTCTCCTCGATCCAGCCGACGAAGAACGCCGCGTCCTCGCGAGACCGGATCGGCTGACCGTCGGCGATCACAAACACGGGGTTGGTGTGCGCGAAGAGGTAGCTGTCCATCGCCCCATGCTGAGGCGGGCCGAGCACGCGCGCCGCGATCCATCCGCTTCCGTCGATCGGCACCTCGACCTCGACCTCGAACGACGTACCGTCTCCGGTCGCGTCGAACCTTCGGATGATCTCGCCGTTGTGCACGATCTCCAGGCCGTGCATCTCGAAGAGTGACCGCGTCGTGACGGCGACGGTGACCGTCTGACCGCTCGAGACGGCGAGCTCCTCGCCCATGCCGCTTCCCTCGACGTCGAGCGTCATGATCGGGCCGCTCGTCACGAACGCGCGCCCGGCCGCCATCGCGTCGGCCCACTCGTCGTAGACGAGCGTCTCGTTTCCGGTGTAGACGTAAGACCGAGTCGTACCGACCGCTGGGTGTCGCCAGATGTCGCTCATGGCATCGGTGCCGCCGGTAGCCGCGATTCGCGAACCCGTGTTGAGCAGCCGGTACCAGATCTCGGAAGTCCCGAGCTCGTCGCTCCACAAGCAGACGACGTCGACGAAGTCGGCGAGGCCCAGAATCGCATCGACAGGAAGCTCGCGCGCGCCGCCGGTCTGCGTTGGATCCGGCTCGCGGTGGCTGAGCCCGAACGGGTGCACGTAGCCGCCGATGCCACCTTGCTCGTGCACGTGCTCCAGCACCGCCGCGTTCGTCGGGTACAGCTCGCGGAACGCCGTACCCTCGTATCCCACGTAGAACGGCGTGACGAGCGACACGAGGTTGAGGAGCGCCATGTGCGCGAAGTAGTTGGGCCGATACTCCTCGCCGTAATACACGATCGTCCGCTCGTCGCCGAGCGGATGCTCATGTCCGAGGAAGTGCTCGAGATCCTCCACCCGGCTGTTTGCCCAGTAGTTCGCGATCAGACCGTTGGCGACGTTCAGGTCCTCGGCCATCGCCTTGTTGGCGAGATCGAGTGGAGTGACGCGCTCGTGACCGCCGTAGTTGGGGTGGATGTGGTTGTCGCCGGAGTACCATCCCTCAGCGGCCATGTCGATCCAGCGCTCGAGCTGAACGTCGACCGTCGTCCACTCACCGGCCCGCACGTCGACCTGCTCCGTCTCCGGTACGTACTCGAAGCCACGCCACACCTCGATCTCCGTCGAGCCCACCGGAAGCGTGACCGCGAAGCTGCCGTCGGTGTGGAAGTAGTATGAGTCGCCGTCCTCGGCGCTCAGCACGCGCGGAAAGCTCCCGCGCGGGAAGTAGCTCCGCCCATCCGGGGCAGTGAGGTAGATGCGGGAGGGGAGCAGACCGCCGTCGGCGTCGGTGACCCGGACCTGGACCTGGCCGACCGGCTCGGACCATGCGTAATCCTCGATCCTTATACGCTGCGGTTCGCCACCACCTCGACCGACAGTGTACAGCTCGAAACCCATGCCCTGGTCGGTGGTTCTGGCCGCACCGGGCCGCAGACCGTTCCGGGAGTAGACGAGCCGCTCCCCGTCGGGCGACCAGGACGGGAAGTACTCGTCGGCTTCCGACGAGTGGGTCAGCCGGACCTCTTGGATGCCGGGGCTCGATCGATCCTGGGAATCCCGGGCCCGAGCAGTCGGAATCTGGAAGATGTCGTTGGTACCGGATGCATCGGTGACCCACGCGACCGACCCGCCGTGCGGGGCTACGACCGGAGATGCCTGGTAGTTCGTTTCCGTCCGGATGAGCAGCGTCGATTCTCCTGTGGCAGCATTCCATCGCCAGAGCGAACCAGACCCCAACGCCGCCTCGCCGCGCTTCGACACGAAGACGATGTCACCCGTGTCCCCGACCCAGTCGCCCGCCATGTCCTGCGTCTGTGGATCGGCGATGACCGCTTCGGCCGCGCCACGTCCGAGTTCGTACGCCCACAGGTCGAAGCTGCCGTCGCGCCCGGTCGTGAAGAGGACGCGCGAGCCGTCCGGCGAGAAGCGTGGCCGCAGGTCGAGGTGCGGATGCTCAGTTAGCCGACGCTCGTCACCGCTCTCGAGGTCGAGCAAGTAGATGTCGATGTTGAGGTCGACGTCGGACGCGAAGGCGATCGATCGGCCGTCGGGTGACCAGCTCGGCTGGGAGTGATAACCCGGGCCCGACGTGAGCTGACGCGCCACGCCGCCCTCGACCGGCACGGCCCAAATGCGCCCCTGGTAGGCGAACGCGATCGACCCGCCATCCGGTGACCAAGCCGGGTACGTCGGTGAGGCTGTCACTGGGGGAGGGAAGTATCCCTCCATGTACATCTTCCCGGATCCGCCGATGGTCGGCATGGAGGGATATCCACCGGGGAACGTCCCAGGATAGTCTCGCTGCTGGGCATCAGCGGGCGCCCCGACGAAGACGAGGGTGGCAAGGATGGGCGTGATCGCTTTCATGCTCAATCTCCGAGGCATCGGGCGGGGAGGGGCAAAGTGAGGCGAGGAGTCAACGGGCCAACGGTAGCCTCGGATTGGCTGCTCGGCGTGACAGCGCTCTTCAACGCGGCGAGCCGTCTTCATCCAGCCAGTTGGCCAGGAACCGTATTTCCCTCCCGATATTGGGGTTGCTCCGGATCATGACGAAGCGACCGTCAGGCAATACGTCCCAGTTCTGGTCGTTGGTGAAGTCGTACGTTTCCGCGAAGAGGCGCACCGGGGTCCCCGTAACATCGAAGGTGGCTGTCGGCCTCACCGACACGGCCATGATGGCATCCCCAGATCGGTAGAAGATCTCTGTGCCATCGGCCGACCATCGCGGTTCGGTCCCTCCCTCCGTCGACACGCGCTCCGGCCCTTCATTTCCTCCGTAGGACCGGACATAGACCTCAGATGTGCCGGTGACATCGGACGTGTAGACGACCCACTCGCTTCCAGGTAGAAGCCGAGGGTACCGCTCATTCGCTGGTGTCGCGAGCCAAGCCGACTCCGTCCGATTCTCGACGTCGACGAGGACGATGTCAGCGCCGGGGGGGACGGCGGCGAAGATGCGGTCGGACCGGGGCCAGTCTAGTACCCCACCGGGAGCGGCACGGACCTGATTCGGCTCTCCCCCACCCGGCCATGGTACCCAGGCGATTCCCGGTTGGGTTCCGAACGCCAACCGGTCGCCGTTAGGAGACCACACCGGCACCAGGTTGTAGCCGGACGTCGTAACCGGTTGTGAAGTGAGTCGCCCCAGGTCGATGACCCAAATCTGTGGTGGCTGAGGGTCCACCGTCACCGCGAGGGATCTCCCATCGGGCGACACCCTCGGGAATCGATAGCCGCGAGGCTCAACGTCGAGCGGTTCTTCGCGGCCATTGCGATCTACGAAGACGAGTTGCCGATCGAACCCGCCTCTGGCGTAGGCTACAGTACCCGACTCCGAGACGACGAATCGCCCCTCGCTTCCTGCCGGTCGAAGAGCGTTATCGATCAGAGGGATCGCCGGACCAGTGATCTTCAGGGCCTGCGCATCGAAGGCCACGTGGCTCACCGTCTCGGGACCCGAGTAGAACACGATGGTGCCCGTTGGCAAGTAGGTGGGGCGGTCGCCCCTCCCGATGGGGCGGAAGCTGCCGGTCGCTAAGTCGATGACACCCATGGTAGACGGACTGTAGCTCGTGACCACAAGCGCCCGTTCCTCACCCGGCAGATGATCAGGCCACCGAGTGTCGGCGATGGAACGCGGTGTGGGGAGGTCCGGGTGATCCCGAAGGTAGGCCGTGTCTAGTACGAGGGGGATTTCCACCGCCCGTGAACCAGACTCCGTGGTGCGCCAGACGCTGGCTCCATCCAGCGCGAAGACGATCGTCCCGTCCTCACCCCAGCTGGCGCCGACCGGTGCTTCGGTGACCTCCGTGAGTCGTGCGGGAATTCCTCCGTCGAGTGCGACGCGATGTAACGCCCCATTGGCGTGGAATCCTACTGACCGACCATCAGGTGAAAAGAAGGGTGCTCGCGCTCCCTCCGTGCCATCCAGTGGGCGGACGCCGAAACGCTCCAGTTCACGCACGTACAGCTGGCGGACCCCGGCCCGCTCGCCGACGTAAACGAGCCGGGTACCATCCGGGGACAGCGCCATCGCGGCCGGATTGCCAGGGCTGAGTAGCTGGTCCTCCGGCAGGAAGAACGAAAGTGCCGACTCGGGTCGTTGGTCCTCCAGGGTGGTCGGGGGCAACGCTGTTCTGGTTACGAGGACGGTCACGATCGCCGTAGCGACCACAGCGGTCGCGGTCCCCAGCATCCACGAAGCCGGGCGACGTACTTTCGCGCCTTCACCCCATCGGAAAGCCCCATCGTCCAACGCCCCAGTCAATGCGCCTGCGACTGCGAACCGGTCCGCTGGCACTCTTTCAAGGGAGCGCCGGACAGCCGCGTCGACGTTCTTGGGTACGGAGGAGCGTTGTGCCCTCGCAGACGGCGTGTCTGCCGCAATGATCTTCCCCAAGACCGCCTGCGGCGTGCTCCCCGTGAACGGAGGCTCGCCCACGAGCATCTCGTACAGCACACACCCCAGGGCGTATATGTCCGTCGCGGGTCCGACATTCTGGTCGCCTGTCGCCTGCTCCGGGCTCATGTAGTGCGGTGTGCCGAGCGAGAGACCCGTTTCGGTCAGGCGCGAACCGCCCCCCGCGCTCACAGCCAATGCGATTCCGAAGTCACTGATGACCGGCTTACCGTCTTGCAGCAGCACGTTCGCGGGCTTGATGTCGCGATGGATCACCCCCTGGCGGTGCGCATAGTCGAGCGCCTCGGCCATGTTCGTCGCGATGCGCACCGCGTCATCGACGGGTAGCTGGTGCTCGCGGTCCAGACGTTCTCTGAGTGACTCCCCGTCCACGTAGGGCATCACGTAGAAGAGCAGCGAGTCCGCTTCGCCCGAGTCGTAGAGCGGCAGGATGTGCGGGTGCTGGAGGTTGGCCGTCGTCTTGATCTCGGCCAGGAACCGCTCGGCACCTACGACGGCTGCGAGCTCAGGCTTGAGCACTTTGAGCGCGACCTTGCGCTCGTGCTTCAGGTCATCGGCGAGGTAGACCGTCGCCATCCCGCCCTCACCGATCTCGCGCTCGATCTCGTAGCGACCTTCGAGTGCGGCGTTCAGGCGGGGGATGGGGTCGGACACGGGCGCTGTCCTCCAGTGAGCGTCAGACTGGGGTCAACATCCGTTTGAGCGCGCCAGATCCGCAAGTTGTTCGCGGCGGTGAGAAAGCTCAGCTGGAGCGCACAGGGTCGCCCTGGGAGGCGCGAGCCGGCCGGGAGCCCGCTGGGGGGCCCCCGGCCGTTCCTCGCGAGGTGCACCTCGTCGTCAGTTTGGTATGTGTCTGGTCAACTCGATGCCGCGCAGTGTGCCTTCGGCTTGACCTCCGACCACGATCCGCCCGGCGCTGTCGATCGCAACGGCCAGAGGATTGTCGACCCGGATCTCGGTGAGGTATCCAGCGATGGCGAAGTCCCGGTCCAGGACCCCGTCGAACGACATGCGCGACACCAGCCACTCATAGTCGCCACCGGCCACCCTCTGGTATCCCACGGCGATCAGCCCACCCGTCCCGTCGGGTGTCGCCGCCTGGAACCGCTCGTTGTTGAAGCCGAAGTCGTACGTCTGGTACCCGCCGCCGGCGAAGGTGGCGTCACGGGCGCCGTCCGCTGTCAGCCGCATGACGAACGTGCGCCCGATGTCCGCCCCCGTGACGATCAGCCGGTCATCGGGGAGCACATCGATTCCGAAGGCGTTGCCCGGAATGGCGTAGTCGACGATCCCGTTCACACCGAACGACGTGTCCAGCACCCCATCCGGTGAGTAGCGCAGAAGGTCGTCCCAGCCGTGGATGAGTATGCTCCCGTCGGACTGCAGGGCCATCTTCCTCGGCGTCATGAACCGGGCCTCCATGACCGTGCCCCCGACCCCGAAGCCGGTGTCCACGCTGCCGTCGGGCTTGAGGCGCACGATGCCGACCCGCTCCGGCGGGTCGCCCGCGTCGCCTCCGATCACGATGTCGAGATCCGCACCGTTCTGCTGGAATCCGATTCCAAGAGGCTTCGAGTTGAAATCGACGCCCATGAGGACCTCGGTGATTCCACCCGTGCCGAACGTCGGATCGAGAGCTCCCGTCGCGTCGAAGCGAGCGATGATCCACGGGTAGGGGCTGATGGTCTGTCGGGCAGCGACCACGATCTTGCCGTCGGGCTGGACACCGACCGCCTGACCCCACCGCCCCGCTCCCAGCACGCTGAGGTCCACCACACCCCCGACTCCAAACGAGCCGATCAGATCACCGTTGCCGTCGAAGCGCACCATCTCCTCTTCACCCACGACGGTGATTTCGTCGCCGACCCAATCCCAGTCGAAGAAGGGATCGGCAGCACTCGAGTTCGGCCCGTACGCGACGCCGGTGCCTTCGGTCGAGTAGGACAGGTCCATCCGGCCGGCGCCGGTCCCCAGGCCGAGTCGGTACGGGCCGGTGCCGAACGTCTTCAACCCGATGCGCCAGATGTTGTCGTCCATGTCCCCCATCTGGAACACGTGGTACGCGCTCGAGTTGTCCGTGGCCTTGCCGCGTGGGATGCCGTCCGGGAAAATCTCGCCGCCGAGCGGATTCTCGATGACGAGCTGGATCGAGTGTCCCAAATCCTGTGTGATCCACACCTGCACCCGTGCGAATTCGCCCGGCACGCCCTGGAACGAATACCACGTCGTGTCACCGGGCGTGGTGGTCACGTCTTCGAGCACGTCACCGAAGGCGATCGTCAACCCGCCGGCGTTCACCGTCACCTCGTCGGTGTGCCGATTGTTGGCGAGGTTCGGATCCGTGGAGTTGCTGCTGAGCGGACTCATCCAGACCGTGACCGTTCCGGCGCTCTGCGCCACGAACGTAGCCG
>JAOTVL010000122.1 GCA_029863525.1 Gemmatimonadota bacterium | reverse complement strand
CCGGACGGATATGTCGCTTCCAAGCTCTTCAAGGGCGCGATCGGCACCAACAACGTCGAGGCGAACGCGCGACTCTGCATGGCGAGCGCGGTCACGGGCTTCATGAGCTCCTTCGGCCTCGACGAGCCGATGGGATGCTACGAGGATATCGACCACGCCGACGTCTTCGTTCTGTGGGGCAACAACATGGCGGAGATGCATCCGGTGCTCTTTTCCCGGATGCTCGAGCAGCGACAGCGGAGGCGCGGCGTGCAGATCGTCGACCTGGCGACGCGCACGACCCGCACGAGCTATGCGTCCGATCGTTCGCTGTTGTTCGCCCCTCAGTCCGACCTGGCCATCGCCAACGCCATTTGCCACGAGATCGTCAGGCGAAACTGGGTGGACGACGACTTCGTCGATCACCACGTGGCCTTCAAGAGGGGCAGGACGGACATCGGCTACGGCCTCTCCGACGACTTCCGATTCGCGGACGAGGCGAGCGACGCGACCTGGGACGACTACGTGGACTTCCTTTCGGAGTACACGCCCGAACGTGCGTCGGAGATCTCGGGCATGCCCGCTTCGGACATTCGATGGCTCGCGTCCCTGTACGGAGATCCTTCCCGCAAGGTCATGTCGCTGTGGTGCATGGGCGTGAACCAGCACACCCGCGGCACGTGGATGAACAACCTCATCTACAACATCCACCTCCTGGTCGGGAAGATCTCGACCCCGGGCAACAGCCCGTTCTCTCTCACCGGCCAGCCGAGCGCCTGCGGCACGGTGCGGGAGGTCGGCACGTTGACCCATGCTCTCCCCGGTGGCCGTGTGACCGACCCCGAGCACAGGCGTCGGACCGCCGAGATCTGGGGCGTCCCCGAGGAGAACATCCCGGACACGCCCACACACCACACGGTCTCGATGTTCCGAGCTTTGGATCGTGGCGACATACGGTTCATGTGGGTCCAGGTGACCAATCCCATGGTGTCGATGCCGGCTCTGAACCGGTACCGTGCGGGTGCCGAGAAGCCCGACCGCTTCATCGTGGTTTCGGACGTGTATCCGACACCCACGACGGCGGTTGCCGATGTGGTGTTGCCCGCCGCGATGTGGATCGAGCGAGAGGGTCTCTACGGCAACTCCGAGCGGCGCACGCAACACTTCGATCAAATGCTCGATCCACCCGGCGACGCGCTGAGCGACACGTGGCAGCTCATCGAGGTGGCGAAGCGCCTGGGGTACGGCGATCTCTTCCCGGACGTGGCGGAGGGTCACATCGAGCAGATCTGGAACGAGTACGTCCGCTTCCACGATCATCCGGAGCACCGGATGGCGTCGTATGCGGAGCTTCGTGAGCGGCCGGGCGTCATGTGGCCGTTCGTGGACGGGCGCGAGACGAAGTGGCGTTACCACACGGAGACGGACCCGGCCGCGGATGCCGAGCACGGCGACTTCGACTTCTACGGAAAGCCCGATCACCGGGCATGGATCTGGCTCCGGCCCTACGAGGCGCCCCCGGAATGGCCCGACGAAGAGTATCCGTTCTGGCTCGACACCGGGCGGGTGCTCGAGCACTGGCACACCGGCTCCATGACGCGACGTATTCCTACGCTCCACCAGGCGGTCCCCCAGGCGTACGTGGAGATCCACCCGCAAGATGCCGAAGAGCTCGGGGTCCGGGACCGCGAAATCGTCCGACTCGTGAGCCGTCGCGGGGCCCTGCAATTGCAGGCGCGCATCGACCATCGGGCACGTCCGGCCCGCGGCCAGGTGTTCGTGCCCTTCTTCGACGAGTCCCGACTCGTGAACGAGCTTACCTTGGACGCGTACTGCCCCATCTCGGCACAGCCAGACTACAAGAAGTGCGCGGTCCGCGTAGAGCGCGTGTAGCATGGACCGTAAGCCGGCCGACCCTCCGCCGATTCGCCTGGTCGATATCGTCACGATCGTGAGCGTCATGATCGCTGCGGTGGTCGTGGCTGGCAGGATCGTGGGACCACCGGACGCGTTGTGGCCCGAACCCGGCCCGCTCGGCGGTGAAGCGTTCAGAGGCCCCATCGCCGCGGAGGCCGACATCTTCCGCGTCACAGCCGAGGGGTTGAGCGTCGCACCGGACTTCGTCGACGACCGGGCCGGGCACGTCCGGTCGGTCGAGATCTATCGACGTCTCCGGGCCTATCCAGGGGCGCCACCCCGGGTGCCGCACGGTCTCACCGATGAGGAATACCGGCGAGGGACGTGCAACCTGTGCCATGAGCGAGGCGGGTGGGTAGCGCGCTTCGGGACCTACGCTCCCGTCACGCCGCATCCACAGTACGGCGCCTGTCTACAGTGTCACGCCGCCCGCGACGAGTTGGTGGGCGTTGCTCTTCCGAGCGGACCTGCCGACGTGGTCTGCGCCCAATGCCATGTGGATCCGGATGCCCAGCCTGGCTTGTTCGTGGCGTCCGACTGGCGCGGCGCGGCGTGGGCGGAGACCGACCTTCGCGCGATGCCCGAGAGTCCCCACCGAATCCCGCACCGAATCGAAGGGCGTGGTAACTGCCTCGCCTGCCATGCGGGCCCGGCAGCGATCGCGGAGATCCGCACCGACCATCCCGAGCGCGTGAACTGTCGTCAGTGCCATGTTCCGACCGGTGACGCGTCCGGGCTGCCGATGCCGCCCATGCCGGGTTCGGGCGAGGGGGCGCCGTGAGCTCACGATGGTACGCGATGCTCGTCCTGTTCTGGTTGGTCGCTGCGGTCGTGGCGGTCGCGAGCGCGCTCTCCCGGGCAACGCCGGGCGGAGGCGACAGCGTTGCGCTGCCCCTCTCGGTGCCTGGCGTCGGCGTCCCCGCCAGCCTGGAGACCGACGACACGGTCCCTTCGGCGCTGCGCGGCGTGAGCGTCGAGCCGGTGCGCGGTCACTGGACGGGGCCGGGAGGCGAGCCCTTTTTCGTCGCGCTACGCACGGCCGAGGGAGGAGCGTACCGGTCTCGCCAGATCGGACGCCGCGTCTTCGATCTCGCGCTCAGGTCCGAAGGATCGCAGCTCACCCAAGCGCCTTGCTCGTCATGCCATCAGGGCCAAGAGATTGTTCAGCGTCCGACTCGGGACGACGCCGAGAGCGTGCATCAGAACATCCGGCCGGTCCACCCCGACGAGACCGGAGCTCAGTGTGGCACCTGCCACTGGGCAGAGGACGTGGGGCGGCTCGGGCTCGGCAACGGTGACAGCGCGCCCGTAGACCACGCCTACCAACTCTGCGCCCAGTGCCACTTCGACCAAGTCGAGTCGTGGGCCTACGGGGCGCACGGAAAGCGCTTGGTCGGGTGGCGGGGCCAGCGGGTCGTCATGACCTGCGCCGACTGCCACGATCCGCACCGGCCTGCCACGGTGCCGAGGATCCCCATGGCCGGCGTGCATCTGCCTGGTGAGTTTCGCGCGGGGTCTGAAGGGGCTGAGCCGGCCCATGACTGAGCGTCGCGAGCTCACCTTCGACGACGTCCTGCGAAACGCGGGCGTGAGAGAGGCCCAGAGCCGACTCGAGCGGCTCACGCCCGATCCGGCCACGCTGCCCCCGTCCGAGCGCGAGCGCGGCGGCGGCTGCGGGTCCGGTTCCTGCGGCTGCGCGAAGGGTCCGTCGAACACGCTGCTCGACAAGCCGCTCGATCGCCGCGGCGCGTTGGGGGCCATGCTGGGAGCGCTGGCTGTCACGACGCAAGCCGTCGGTGCCTGCGCGCCGACGAGCATGGAGTCCGACGAAGAGCGCGAAGCCAAGCTCCTGGCGCAGGAGGAGTACTTCAAGGGCAACTACCGCCTCATGACGCCGGAGGAGCGGGCGGAGACGGTCGCGCGCCTCGAGCGCCTCGCCGAGTTGCGAGGCGACGGCGACGTGAGCATCCGGACGGACGGCGCCGTTCCCGGCGTGATGTACGGCTACGCGTTCAACATCTCCAAGTGCAAAGGCTTCCGGAACTGTGTCGAGGCGTGCATCCACGAGAACAACCTCGATCGGACGAGCGATCGCCAATACATCCGGATCTTCGAAAAACCGAACGGGGAGTCGATCAACGATCTCGAGCACGCCGACGCGACCTTCGGGCACGAGGTTCCGGCCGAAGGCCACTACTATCTCGGCACGCAGTGCTTCCAGTGCGCGAACCCGCCGTGCGTCTACGTGTGTCCGGTCCAGGCGACCTGGCAGGAGCCGGACGGGATCGTCGTCGTCGACTACGACTGGTGCATCGGGTGCCGCTACTGCATGGCCGCGTGTCCCTATTGGGCGCGGCGCTTCAATTGGGCCGAGCCCGAGGTTCCGGCCGAGGAGCTCAATCCGCGTCAGCACTATCTGGGGAACCGTGCCCGCAAGAAGGGCGTCGTCGAGAAGTGCACGTACTGCATCCAACGGACGCGCGAGGGTCGTCTTCCCGCGTGCGCCGAGGCGTGTCCGACGGGTGCTCGAGTCTTCGGCAACATTCTCGACCCCGACTCCGAGATTCGGTGGGTGCTCGAGAACAAGCAGGTCTTCCGCCTGAAGGAAGACCTTGGGACCGAGCCACGCTTCTGGTACTTCATGGACTAGCCGCATGCACCTGAAGTGGTTCTTGCTCAGCGCGCTCAAGTCGGCGACCTCCGGAGGCCGCCGCTACCACCTGTGGATGGGCTCACTCACGCTCGTCATGCTGTTCGGGGCGTACGGCTATTCCGTGCAGCTCCGTGACGGCCTCGTCGTGACCGGGATGAACGACTTCTCGAGCTGGGGCCTCTACATCTCGAACTTCACGTTCTTGGTGGGCATGGCGGCCGCGGCGGTGATGCTGGTCTTGCCGGCGTACGTCCTGGAGGACGTGGACTTCCAGAAGGCGGTCCTGATCGCCGAGGGGGTGGCCGTCTCGGCTCTCTGCATGTGCCTCGCATTCGTGACGGTCGATCTTGGAAACCCGTTTGCTGCGTGGCACCTCATGCCGGTGATCGGGCTCCTCAACTGGCCACGGTCCATGCTCGCATGGGACGTGATCGTGCTGAACGGCTACCTGGCGCTCAACCTCTTCATTCCCTTCTACATCCTCTATACGCACTACATCGGGAAGCACCCCGACAAGTCCCGGTACGTGCCGTGGGTGTACCTCTCGGTCTTCTGGGCGGTGAGCATCCACCTCGTGACCGCTTTCCTCATGGCCGGGCTTCCCGCCCGACCCTTCTGGAACCACGGGCTCCTCGGACCTCGCTTCCTCGCCTCGGCATTCACTGCGGGCCCGGCGTTCATGATCCTGCTGCTGTGGTTCGTCGATTCTCAGACCGAGTACGACATCGACCTAGGCGCCTTCCGGAAGCTCGCGATGGTCACGACCGTCGCCGCTCAGATCAACTTGATCATGTTGGGGTCGGAGATCTTCACCGAGTTCTACTTCCCGACCCATCACGCTCAGAGTGCGCATTACCTCTTCTTCGGGCTGGAAGGGCACGACGCGCTGGTGCCGTGGATTCGCACGGCGATCGTGCTCAACATCGGCGCGACGTCCGTCCTGACGATCCACCGCCTGCGGGAGAGCAGGTACTGGCTGCTCGGATCGTGCTCGGTGCTCTTCGTGGCCGTGTGGATCGAAAAAGGGATGGGCCTCATCGTTCCCGGGTTCATTCCCTCTCCCCTCGGTGAGATCGTCGAGTACTCACCGACCTGGGTCGAGATCGTGGTGACCGTCGGCATTTGGGCGATGGGCCTCTTCATCCTGACCGTGCTCGTGAAGGTGGCCCTGCCCATCGAGATGGGTGATCTCCGGAGCCCGCTGATCGACCGCCGCCGAAGCCCCCGGTCTCGCTAGCGCGTTCCCTTCTTACCGCGTTTCTTTGTTCGCGGTCAGCTGGGCCATCGTGGCGTTCAGCACGTCCAGAGGCAGCGGGATGATCGTCGAGCTCTTCTCTCCCGAGATCTCCACCAGGGTCTGCAGATAACGAAGCTGCAAAGTGATCGGCTCGGACGCGATGACCGAGGCCGCCTGCTTGAGTGTCTCGGCGGCCTCCAGCTCTCCGTGGGCGTGGATGATCTTGGCGCGCTTCTCCCGCTCCGCCTCGGCCTGTCGAGCCATGATCCGCTGCATTCCCTCGGGCAGCAGCGCGTCTTTGACCTCGACGAGGCTGATGCGGACGCCCCACGGGTCCTCCGTGTGCTGATCGATGATCTCGCGCAGCCGCTCGTTGACGCGATCCCGATGAGAGAGGAGCTCGTCGAGGTCGGACTGACCCAGCACGCTCCGCAGTGACGTGAGCGCCAGCTGTTCCGTTGCCGTCTTGTAATCTTCGACCTCGAGCACGGCCTTCACCGGGTCGATCACATTGAAGTAGACGACCGCGTCCACGTGGACCGTGACGTTGTCGCGTGTGATGATCTCTTGCCGCTCCTTCAGCACCCAGGTCAGGGTCCGCAGGTCGACTTTGATCAGGCGATCGACCCAGGGGATGATGAACCGCAGCCCGGGCTCCTTCGTCTGGATGTACTTACCGAATCGGAGCTGCACGCCCCGCTCGTATTGCCTGATCGTCTTCACGCCTGGCGGCACGATCAGGAGAAAGGCGGCGATGCCCACGACGATCCAGGGCAGGAAGTCTAAGAGGACAGTCATGGGGTTTTCCTCCGCGGGTCCATGGGACGTCGCCGGAAGATTACCTCGGACGCCGTGATACGGCTGCCGGGGAGTCTCCGACGCGGCGCGTGGGGGAAAACCGGGCACAGGGCTCGCGGTCGAAGTCCTGCCCCGGCGAACCCGAGAGGCGCTGCCGTGGTACCACCGCCCGAAGCACAGCGACCCTCACCGAACCTGCCCGGATGAAGTCTCCACCCAGAGGATGGACCTTGGTGACGCGCACGCGTTGCGGCGCGCCCGTGTACACACCGAAATGCCCGAAGCGTCGGCGCGAGCTCTTCGCCGACTGCGTCGCCTACGTGGACGGGGGCGCCGTGTGGGTGCGCTCGAAGACCGCGTGGCTTCGGGACGCGAAAGTGCGGCGCCACGAAGAGACGCACCTCGCGCAGATCGCCTGGCTGGGAGAGGAACGCTTCTGGCGGTGGTACGGCGCCTTCTCCGTGCTCGGGTATTGGCTCAATCCGTTCGAGATCGCAGCCCGGGCGAGCGAACGCGGCTAGAGGGTCGCCGATTCACGCCCCGTTCGTCTGGCCGCGACTCGTGACGTATCCGAGTCGTGAGCCCAGCTCGTACTGCGTCAGATCGGCCAGCTCCGGAGAAATCGAAGCGAGCATGCCCTTCAGGAGCAGGGTGCCGAAGGAGTAGCGCTCCCGCAGCTCCGGATTCACCGCCGCGTCGCCCCCCACGAACCTGCGTCGGGGCCGCACGTTCTCGAGGCGGGTGTCGAGAACCATCTTGCTGAATCGGCGATTACACCCAGCGGCGGTCTCCTCCATGTCCTCGGCGACCGTGCGCCGCCGCATGGGGCCGAGACCGGAGAAGTCGGTGAGGTCTTCGATGATCGAGATCCGCTGCAGAGAGCCGTCGCGCACGAAATAGAGGTCGAGGTTGGCCATCCACTCGATCGCGTTGACGATGTCCATTCCGTCGTCGTCTGGGCTCACCGTCGGCTGGGTCGACTTCGTGCGAAAACCCGCGGGCGGCTTGCAGTAGACGCCCACCACGTTCGAGTCGTAGGTCAGCTCGAGCTCTCGGTCCGGTAGTCGTGCCACGAGCCCCGTTCCGGTGAACTCGAATGAGGAAACCGGTTCGGGCCACGGAATGGCCCATAGCTCCAGCCCGTCGAAGGTCGCCACGCTCACGCCGGCGCTCCTGAACGACTCGGCGACGCCCTCGGCGCTCGCGCGATCCGAAGCCGTGAGCACCTCGGGCGCGGAGAAGATGAACTTCAGGCGCGTCTGGAAGACATCGAGACCGATGAGCGTGGAGGCGGCGTCGAGATCGACCTCGTCGTGAGGTGGATTCGTGACGACGAGGATCGGAGACTTCATCGCACCTTCCAGGCGTGGAGCGGATTGGCTGGGTCCAGGACGAATACTACTGCCCCCAGGGCGGTCGCGAACCCCGGCCACCCGCCGTCGCTCGGCGAACCTGAGCCTCATCGTGTCACGGCCGCGAGAAGCACCCGAGGTCCGAAATGCGGAGATCTTTTCCCCCTTGGTCCTCCCCCCGAGCAAGGGAAAGCCCTGAGCATAGGCCTTCCCACCGCCGCGCGGGTGTGGCACGATCGTTGAAGGACGAGTGGTCAGCGGACACTTACTCCTGGGGGGAACGTGAAGCTGACCGTCTGGCTCGTGACGAGGGAGCGCTCGACCTGGATGCTCGGGGCCGAGATCCTCGTGCTGTTCCTGATTTTGAGCTCCGTACCCGGTGTCGTGCGCCGGTTCGCGGGGTTCGTCCTTCTCGGCCACCTCGGCTACCGGGCGCTCACCAGCCTGTGGATCGGGTCGATTCCCGGCAAACCCGTCGGGTCGAAGCTCGAAAGGCGCAATCAGGAGCTCCGTTCGAGCGTCGTGGGATTCCTAAACGAGGTCCGCCGCGTCGAGGACTACGCCCAGCGCGCGCGGGCCGGCGGACTGCCTGTCAACAAGCTGGAGTATAACCTGCGCATCGCCGAGCACCGTGTGATGCAGGCTGCGGCCGCGGTCGCGAAGACGGCCGGTCGCTACGTCGACGAATCGCCGACCGTCCCGGCCGGGGACGAGTCACTCGTGCCGGGGGACACTCGGGCGCCAGGCGACGCTCGGCACGCCTGGACGTAGCTAGTTCATCGAGGGGTCGAACGGCATCCTCGACATGCGTCGGTACTCGGGCCCCTTTCTCTCGAGAACGCGGCTCCAAAGAAGATCGGGCGAATCGGTGAAGACGTCGTCCTCGCGAGCCGGGTCGACGATCCAGCTGTCCAGAGCCATCTCCGCTTCGAGCTGACCGGGCCCCCATCCCGAGTATCCTACGTATACGCGGGCGCGGTCGATGCGGGATCCCAGATCGGGCGAGAGTTCGCCCACGACGAAGCCGACGGATCCGAACACGGGAAGGTCGGCCCAGCCGGGGCTGTTGAATTCGGCGAGGAAAACCGGACGCTCTGGCTGAACCGGTCCCCCCTGGAATAGGGGCTCGCCGGACGGCACGAGGGCGGCGAAGTCCGGGAGGGCATGCCGGACCGAGACGTTGAGCGCGCGATTGAGCACCACGCCGAGCGCTCCGTCCGCCGTGTGCTCCCCGATCAGCACCACCGTGTGGCGGAAGTTCGGGTCGAACAGTCCACCGCTCGAGATGAGAAGTTGGCCTCGTAGGCTCTGCACGGATCCCTCCGACGTCCCGCGAAGTTTGATGGCGTCAACGTACGGTGCGGCCCTGGACGACGCGAAGGGTTCGCCGTGCTCGTGCGGCCTACGGCCGTCCGTACTCGACCCAGCGTTCGAGCCGTCGGTAGTCGACTTCCCCCAGTGCTTCCCAGACGAAGTCCCGATTCTCACGCCCGTCGCTCCCCGCGATGACCGCGAAGCGGCCCTCCACCAGCAACGCCACGAACCGGTCGCCGTCGTCATCGTCGTCGATGAGAATCGCCGGGTAGCCCTCTACCTCCAGCTCCTGGGTGTCCCCTTCGATGTCGCCACGCTTGAACAGGGGTGCCACCCACCGCAGGGCCAAGGACGCTCCGCTGCGCAGCGCTCCCAGGTCGGCGACGCCGACGAACATGCTGTCCCCGTCGATCACGAATTTCGCGTGCGCGATCGACAGTCCCGCGCCGTGCTTATCGCGGGCGTCGTCGCCGTCGAGCTCGACACGAGGCACACCGTCGACCTCGTCGGGAATCGCGCTCATGAGATCGCTCCACGGCACGGCCTCGACGTCGGCGTCCCGCTGAATCGCCTCGCCCAGCTCCGCCACTCGGTCACCGAGCGACTGAAGGCCCTGGGCGAACTGACGGATGCTGGTGTCACCGTCGTCGTCCACGAAATCCCCGCACCCGGCTAGCCCGATGGTGAGGGCCAGTAGCACGAGCTTCTTCATTGACGCGCTCCATCCGTGTCCAAGTGTTCACGTCGACGAAGGTCACTACGGAACGAGGGTGGAGCAGGGTTCGGGCGGCCCCGATCTGAGATCCTTGCTTCGGCGCCGGGGCCTAGAGCAGTGTTGAACGTGGCGCTCTTCGCGCCGCCACGTCGCTGACGTCCCCGTCTCGTCAGGGGACGGCGGGAATTGAGGCTTATGAGCTGGACATTGAAAGGCTCTCACAACTCCCTGGTGCGGCTGATGATCTTGACCGGCACCATCGGAGTCGCGGCGTGCGCGCACCTGTCGCGGGCCGCCGATTCCCCACCCGCGTCCGCGGTGAGCGGTACACTCCGCTTCCTCGAGCGCGACAACGCGGACACGGCGATCGGGCCCGTGGTGGTCATACTCGAGCCGATCGACCACGCTCCGACAGAGGGCCGAGCGGCGCAGC
>JAOTVL010000015.1 GCA_029863525.1 Gemmatimonadota bacterium | reverse complement strand
ATCCCCGTGGTGAAATCGCTCTCGCATCTGCCGATCATCGCCGATCCGAGCCACGGGACGGGTCTGCGGTCGAAGGTGATCCCCATGGGGCGAGCCGCGGTGGCCGCCGGAGCAGACGGCCTGATGATCGAGGTGCACGCCGATCCGCCCACGGCGATATCGGACGGGGCCCAATCGCTCTATCCCGAGCAGTTTCAGGAACTGATGGACCAGATCCGGGTCATCGCCCGGGCCATCGACCGAGACATCACCAGCCCGCTCGAGGCCGCGGTCGCGACCTGACTTACCAGCCAGGTCGCCACGCGTCCTCGATGTGGGTGTAGTGAACGACGCGCCGGCCGGGCCCCGCGACGATCGCGACAACATCGAACCGGACGTCGATGTCGGCGAGTTCCCGTCGATCGAGGTACCAGGCGGCGACGGCTTCGATTTCGCGGCGTTTCCGCCAGTTTACGGCTTCTGCCGGAGAGCCGAAGTCCGCCCCGCTCCTCGTCTTCACCTCGACGAATGCGATCACCCGGGGTCTCCGAATCACCAGATCGATCTCCCGGCGTCCCAGCCGTACGTTGGCATCGGCCACGCACCAACCGGCGTCCTTCAGCCGGGCGGCTGCGATCCGTTCACCCCACGCACCGAGGTCGTGGGGACCATAACGTGGCGAGAGTGCCATCGAGAAAGATCGAAGCGGGCTCGGGGCTCGACGATGCCCCCTTGGGACGGCCGGAGCGCGTTGACCTCCCCCGACGGCTCGGGTAGCTTCCGGCGTGCCCCAGGTCCGCAGGGCGAAAGCTCACGAATCCCGTCAGGACCCCGCAGGTAGCAGCGGTAAGTGCGGTGATCGTCGCTGCGGGTCGCCTGGGGCATTTTTATTCTACCCATGTGTTAAGCGATCGGGGTCAAGCGTTTGACTCACAAAGCGTTAGCACGAAAGCATCGGCCGCGCTCCTTCGCCGAGGTATCGACTCAGGAGCACGTCTCCGAGACGCTCCGGCGCGCCGTCGCCACCGATCGCGTCGGTCACGCCTACCTCTTTTGTGGGCCCCGCGGGGTCGGCAAAACGACGCTGGCGAGGGTGCTTGCGATGGCACTCAACTGCCCCAACCGGGGCGACGACGGTGAGCCGTGCGGGACGTGCGACAGCTGTGGGCGAATTTGGGGTGGTCACACGGCGCTGGACGTAGTGGAGATCGACGCGGCGTCGAACCGTGGGGTGGATGACGCGCGTGATCTTCGCGAGCGCGCCATGTATTCCCCGTCTGCGGATGGCCGCACCAAGGTCTACATTGTAGACGAGGCGCATATGCTCACCCGCGAGGCGTGGAACGCGCTCCTCAAGATCCTCGAGGAGCCACCTCCGCGGGTGATCTTCGTCTTCGCGACGACTGAGCCCCAGAAGATCCAGCAGGCCGCCGCGCCGATCCTCTCTCGCTGCCAGCGCTTCGACTTCCGCCGCATCGGCGTCAGGGACATCGTCGCCCAGCTGCAGCGGGTCTTGGGCGCAGAGGGAAGCAAGGCATCCGAGGACGCGCTCCGGGTCATCGCCCGTAAGGCAGACGGGGGGATGCGCGACGCGCTGTCGCTCCTCGACCAGGTCCTTTCGCTCACCGGAGGCGAAGTCGATCTCGACTCGGTGCGCCACGTGCTGGGCCTCGTGGAGGAGGAGCGGTACATCGAGCTCCTCGACATCCTCGCGGAGGGCCGTCACGAAGAGGTCTTCGGGCTCGTGCAGTCGCTCGTCGACGAGGGGTACGACCTGGTGGAGTTCTATCACGGCCTCCTCGACATCCTGCGCGTCCTGCTCCGGCTCCGGTTGGCGCCGGACGCGGACGTCGACGTGCAGCCGGACATGCGCGCCCAGCTCCTCGAGCGCGCCGCTCGATTCGCGCCGGGTGACCTGGTTCGCATGCTCTCGTCGGCGGCGGACCTCGAGAGTCAGGGCAGCCTTCGTCGGAGTCCCAACCCACGCTTGCCGATCGAGATGCTACTTCTTCGGATGAGCTTCCTCGACCGAACCGTGTCGTTGGAGGAACTGATCGGCGCGCTCGGAGGCGCACCCACGGCGGGAGGTGGCGCGGGGACCGGAGGCCCGTCTGGAGGTGCCGAGCCTCGCCGGGATGCCGACGCGGCCCTTCCATCTGCGTCACCGGTCGTCACGTCGACACGCCCGGCGTCCCCTCAATCGCGACGAACGGACGACCCTGTGGAGGCGTGGAACTGGTGGCTCGACGACGGCGCCGACCTCCCGAAGGGGCTCAGCGCGTTCCTGAGGACGGCCCAGGTGCGAGCGGACGCTCCAGGGCGTCTCTCCATCCTTCCCCTGCCGGGTCCGGCACAAGAGCGCTTGGCCGAAGCGACCGTGATCCGGCACATCCGGGACGGGCTTTCCCGGTATATGGATCCGGGGCCGGAGCTGGCGATCGAGCGGCCCCTCGGGGAGGAGGCTCCGGCCTCGAGGGTGACCCTCGACGAGGTCCGATCCGACACGTTGAAGGCCTTGTTTCGCCAGGAACCCCGCCTGGAGCGGGCGGTAGAAGAACTCGACTTGGAGCTCATGGACTGACCACGGGGCTCCCTCCCCGCAGCACCCCGATGCGCCATGACCGACCTTTCTCAGCTCATGCAGTTGAGCCAGCAGCTCCAGTCGAAGATGACCGAGCTCCAGGAGTCGCTCGAATCCAAGTCGATCTCGGCTTCCTCGGGTGGCGGCATGGTAACGGTCACCGTCGACGGTAAAGGGCACGCCCAGCGCGTTCAGATCGACCCGACCTGTGTCGACCCGCGGGACGTGGAGATGCTCGAGGATCTGGTTCTCGCGGCGATCTCCGAGGCGCAGAACAAGGCCCAGGCCGAGTACGAGCAAGAGATGCGCAAGGCCACGGGCGGACTGCCCATGAATATCCCGGGGCTTCCGAAGCTCTTCTAGCGTTCGCTCCGGCGCCGCCGCCACCTCGACCCAGACGACGCGCCACGCATGTCCGCAATCGAACGGCTCACGGAAGAGTTATCGCGCCTACCGGGGATCGGCTCGAAGACCGCGCTGCGCCTCGTGCATCACCTGATGAAGGGCTCGAAAGAGGATCCTCGCCGCATCGCGCGGGCCCTCGTCGATCTCGCCGACAAGGTCCGGTCGTGCGACGTATGCGGCAACTTCTCAGAGCGCGAGATTTGCGAGATCTGTCAGAACCCCCGCCGCGACCGCACGCTGCTCTGTGTGGTGGAGGAAGCGTTCGAGGTCGGCGCCATCGAGCGGACCGGCCAATATCGGGGCCTCTTTCACGTGCTCGGAGGGCGCCTGTCCCCCCTGGACGGAATCGGACCGGACGAGCTCAACATCTCTGCGCTCTTGAGACGTATCGACGCAGCAGGGGGTGAGATACGGGAGGTGATCGTGGCGACCAACGCCTCGGTCGAGGGGGAGGCGACGTCGGTCTACCTCGAGCAGGAGATCCGCCCTCTCGGGCCCCGCGTGACCCGTTTGGCTCGCGGCATTCCGGTCGGGAGCGATCTCGAATACGTTGATGGGACAACGATCGCCCAGGCCCTCGCGGGCCGCCGCGAAATGTGATGATGGACAAACGCCTCAAGACTGCTGGACTCACCGTGCTCGCGGCCGCCGCCGCGGGTGCGCTTGCCGCGATCATCATTCGCGGGCAGATCTCGCGCTATCAACGGGATCTGTTCAGTCCGCGAGCCTTCAAGCGACTCGCCGCTCTCGGGCATATCAGCCGCGAGCCGGCCTCGATCGATCTCATTCGCCTTCTGCGGGATTTCATGGCATGGGAACCCCGCAAGCTGCTCCGCGAGCGGGCCCAATCGATCATCGACCGGATGTTGGACGAAGCCGATCAACGGGAGATCCCGGCGACCGCGGAATCCGCTTGAAGTCGGGAACCTTGCCCCTACCGTCGGGCGTGCCGAGTTTAGGGACTGTCGTCCGTTCTTGGACAACTCGGCGCGCGCGGGATGTCGGCCCCCCGTGCCCTTTTCTTCAGGATCGAATCGGAGATCCCGTGACCGCACGAAGCACACAATTGGGGAGGTAGCGTCGACCCATGTCGATGATCAACTACGCTTCGCGTGAGATCAACTGTAAGATCGTGTATTACGGGACCGGTCTTGGTGGGAAGACCACCAACCTCGAATACATCTATTCGAGGGTGAATCCGGAGACGAAGGGCAAGATGATCTCCCTCGCCACGGAGACCGAGCGGACCCTGTTCTTCGACTTCCTCCCGATCGATTTGGGTGAGGTTCGAGGCTTCAAAACGCGTTTCCATCTCTACACAGTGCCCGGTCAGGTATACTACAACGCGAGTCGCCGCCTCATCTTGAAGGGTGTCGACGGCATCGTGTTCGTCGCCGACTCCCAGGCGTCGCGTGCCGAGGCCAATATCGAGTCGATGCACAACCTCTACGAGAACCTCGAGACCTACGGCTACGACCTCGAGACGATTCCGTTCGCCATCCAGTACAACAAGCGTGACCTCGACGACATTCTCGCTCCCGAAGATCTTCGAGCGCAGATCAATCCGATGGGCGTGCCGGACTTCGAGGCCGTCGCCATTGAGGGGTCGGGCGTCTTCGAGACGCTGTCGTGCGTGAGCAAGCTGGTCGTCGAAGAGCTCTCGTAGGAGCTCGTGGCAGACTACCACGGCTCGGGTAGCCACGGGCGGGCCGCTCGACGCGCGACTCGACGCGCGACTCGACGGTTCGCCGCATGAAACCGAGTCGCCTCAACCTCCCGAATCTGATCACCATCGCGCGCATCGCCGTGTGCCCGGTGATCTTTTGGCTGGCGCTCTCTCCTGACCTTGGGGCGCGCTTCACAGCGTTCTTCCTCTTCGTGGCAGCGGGTCTTTCGGACGTGTGGGACGGGTACCTCGCGCGACGGTACGACCTCATTACCGATATGGGTAAGCTCCTCGACCCGATCGCCGACAAGCTCCTCCTCGTCGTGACATTGATCCCCTTCTACCTGATTTCCCACCGGGGTGGGGCGTTGGATGCGGTGCCATGGTGGGGACCTCTACCGCTTTGGGTACTCGTGGTGATCTTCGGGCGCGAGCTCTTCATCACCGTATTTCGTGCCTACGCGGCACGTCGGGGTGTCGTAATCGCCGCCGGGGCCTCGGGAAAACGGAAGGCGATGTTCCAGATGTTCTTCATCGGGAGCCTTCTTCTCTGGTACCCCCTCGCGGAGGTCGCCGCGAGGGATGACTGGTCCGGAGTGTCTTGGCTCTTGTTTTCCAACGGGCTCCGGGCGTGGGTGGGAATCATGCTGGCGGCGGCCATCGTCCTGACGGTCTACTCGATGCTCGATTATCTCTGGTCTTACCGGAGGATGATCGGGATCGACGACTGATGCAGGGGACTGTGGCCCAGCCCCGAGCCGCCATCGTCAGCGTCGGTAATGAACTGCTGTACGGGGAGACGGTCGACACCAATGCGGCGTGGTTGGGTCGGTGGCTGGGGGAACTCGGGATCACCGTGGTCCGGCGATTCACCGTGGGAGACCGTCGCGCCGATATCGATGAGGCGCTCGAGCGGGCCCTAGAAGCCGCGGATCTCGTGATCCTATCGGGGGGCCTGGGGCCGACGCCGGACGATCTCACCAAGTCGGTGGTCGCAGACCATTTCGGTCTCGGGCTCGTCGTTGTCGACTCGGTCGTGCGGCGACTGGAAGAGCACTTCAGGGCCGGGGGGTACGACGAAGTGCCGCCGTTGAGTCTCGGGCAGGCGGAGCTGCCCGAAGGTGCCATACCGCTTCGGAACCCGTCGGGAACGGCACCGGGGATTCTCCTATCTCGTGATCGCGCCCGGATCGTACTCCTTCCGGGCGTACCGCACGAGCTGAGAGACATTGCGGCCGGCGATCTCGCGGATGAACTGGACGCGTGGCTGGGACCCGAGAGCCGCCATCGCGCCCATCATCGTGTGATTCACACCACGGGGCTCGCTGAAACCAGCCTCGCGCAGCGCCTCGAGCCGCGTCTGCAGGCGCTCGGCCGCGAGATGACCGGCGGCGTCGACCTCGCCTATCTCCCAGACCTTCGTGGCGTAGATCTCCGCTTCACCCTCGCGGGGGGCACCGCGCAGGAGGCGGCCGAGCGGTTCGACCGGCTGCTCGGGGCATTGGACGACGTGCTCGGGCCCTGGCGATTCGAAGGTGAGAGCGGGGACATTGCCGATGCGCTTTCCGTCGCGCTGCGGGCTCGGGGCTGGCGCCTCGCGGTGGCGGAAAGCTGCACGGGGGGCCTCGTCGGCAAGCGACTGACCGACCGCCCCGGAGCTTCGGACGTCTTCGTGGGTGGAGTGATCGCGTACGACGACGCCGTGAAGGTCGATTTGTTGGGGGTCGACCGGGAGCGATTGGAGCGAGACGGGGCCGTATCCGAGGCGGTCGCGCGCCAGCTCGCGAAGGGCGTGGCGGAACGCCTCGGGGTGGAGACGGGCGTGGGCGTGACCGGGGTCGCGGGGCCGGGTGGCGGAAGCGACGAGAAGCCGGTCGGGACGGTATGGATCTCCACGGCCGTTCAAGGCGACGTAGAGGTCACTCTGCACCGCTTCGCAGGGGATCGAGAGGCGGTTCGCGAGCGGGCCGCCCAGGCCGCGCTCGCGAGCCTCTATCGACGCCTCACGGCCACGAGCGGGTCGGACTGAGACAGAACGCTTTGGGGGCTGAACCCCGACCGTTCGAGTATGTATCTTTCACCGCGGCGCCGGGGCGGCGTCGCGAACCCGAGAGTCCGAGAAGAATCGCCGATGACGGATCCGATGACCGACAACGAGGAGATCGTGGACGAGGCCGCCGAGACGGCGTCGGAAACGGAGACCGCGCCGCAGGAGACCGACGGGAAGACGGCCCAGGAGGCAAACGGCCCCGAGGATGGGGCCGCCGAGACCTCGGGCGGCTCCGAACCGCGTTCCATCGATGGCAACGATACCGAGTCGGCGGCGTTACGTGTGGAGTTCGACGACCTCAATGACCGCCACCTGCGGTTGGTCGCCGAGTTCAACAACTATCGGCGGCGCAGCGATCAGGAGCGATTGTCCGCCTGGTCGCGCGCGCAGGCCGACCTCGTCTCGGATCTGCTCGACGTGCTCGACGACCTTCAGCGTGTGGCCGACCTGGATCTGTCCAACGCGACGGTCGAAGCGATCATGGAGGGTATCGACCTCGTCGAGCGGAAGTTCGTCCGGCAGCTCACCGAAGCGGGTGTCGAGATTCATGAGCCGGCGGGAGAGAAGTTCGATCCCGAGCGGATGGAAGCCATGATGCGGGTGCCGGCCGAGGAGGGCAGTCAGGTCGACACCGTCGCGCAGGTCTTCCAGAAGGGCTATTCGCTCAAGGGGATCCTCGTCCGGCCGGCCCGGGTGAGCGTCTATACACAGGGCTAGCGGGGCATGGCGACCGGAAAGGACTTCTACAGAATCCTCGGCGTCAGTGAGAAGGCCGACCCCGACGAGATCAAGAAGGCATACCGGAAGCTCGCCAAGAAGTACCACCCGGACGCCAATCGGGATGACCCGAAGGCGTCCGAGCGCTTCAAGGAAGTGGGGGAAGCCTACTCGGTCCTGAGCGATCCGAAGAAGCGAAAGCAATACGACCAGATGCGCCGCTTCGGTGGAATCGGATTCGGTGGTGCGGGTCGAGGACCGCGGCCCCCGGGTGGAGCCCCGGGCCCCGATGCATCCTTCTCCTTCGACGACCTGCAGGGTGGGTTCGGCAATATCTCGGACCTGTTCAGCTCGCTCTTCGATCTGGGAAAGAGGGGAGCGGACGGCCCGCCGCGACCGGGCGCCTCGCGCCCGTCGGGTCGCCAGAAGGGCGACAACGTGGAATACGTCGTCGAGATCCCCTTCCTGACGGCGGCTCGGGGCGGCAAGATCTCGGTCAACGTGGCCATCACGGAGGACTGTGCCACCTGCGGTGGAGGCGGCGCGAAGCCGGGTACCGAGCTCAAGCGATGCGAGGAGTGCAACGGGACGGGCAACGTCTCCTTCGGTCAGGGTGGCTTCGCGGTCAAGCGTCCATGCCCCGCGTGCTTCGGGCGGGGCAAGCTCCCCGAGACGCCGTGCGCATCGTGCCAAGGACGGGGCGCCGTCCGTCAGCAACGAAAGATCTCCATCAACGTCCGGCCCGGCGTGGAAACCGGCTCGAAAGTGCGCCTGTCGGGCCAGGGCGAGCGAGGCAGGGGCGGCGGTCCGCCCGGCGACCTGATCATCAGCTACAAGGTCAAGCCGCACCGGTTCTTCAAGCGCGACGGCCTCGATGTGCACGTCTCGGTCCCGATCAATATCGTCCAGGCGACCTTGGGCTCGAAGATCCGGGTCAAGACGATTTCCGGGAAGAAGGTCGTCCTCAGCATCCCGAAGGGGACGCAGTCGGGCACGAAGTTCAGGATCCGTGGGCAGGGGATCGAAAAGGGCGAACGGGTCGGCGACCAGTACGTCGAGGTCGTCGTCAGCGTGCCCGAAGAGCTGTCGGAGGACGAGCGGAGGGCGATGGAGGAGTTCGCCGAGGCCTCAGGGCTCAAGCACTAGGCCACGAGGGAGATTCAGACCGGTACGGTGGACGCCGCGCTGACGATCCGGCCGCCGCCGAGCACCCGGTCTCCGTCGAAGATGACGGCGGATTGCCCCGGAGTGACGGCCCGTTGGGACTCGGACAGCTCGAGCGTGAGTCCTCCGTCTACGTCGAAGATTCGCGCCGCCACGCTCGGGGCTCGATAGCGGAGCTGCACCGTGATCGCTGCCCCGACCGACGGCGCGGTGCCCAACCAGTTGACCTCCCGTACGGTCACAACGTCGCGCAATAGTTCGTCGGCCGTGCCGACCACGACCTCTCGGTCGTCGGGGCGGATCTCGATCACGAACATCGGCTCCTCGAAGCCTCCACCCAGGCCCTTCCGCTGCCCCACCGTGAAGCCCGCGTATCCGCTATGCTCCCCGACGACCGTGCCGTCCGTTCGCACGATCGCGCCTGGCTCCAGGGCAGGGTGGACATCGGCCAGTCGCTTCTTGAGCAGATCGCGGTAGTCGCCGGTCGGGACGAAGCAGATTTCTTGCGATTCGGGCTTGTCGGCGGTCACGAGCATGAGCTCGTGAGCGCGAGCTCGCACGGCATCCTTCGTGAGCTCGCCTACGGGAAAGAGGAGCTTGGGCAGCATCGAGGGGGGCAGCGCCCACAGGAAGTATGACTGGTCTTTGGCCGCGTCGAGGCCGCGGAGGAGTCGGGATCCCTCGCTGGCGTGCTGTACCCGGACGTAATGCCCGGTCGCGATGGAATCGCACCCCAGCGCTCGACCGCGCTCGAGCAAATCGCGGAACTTGGTGTTGCTGTTGCAGCGGACGCACGGATTGGGCGTTCGGCCTCGTGCGTACTCGGCTACGAAGTCGTCGATCACGTCGCGCGTAAAGTCCTCTTCGACGTCGAAGACGTAGTGCGGGATTCCGAGCGCGCTCGCCACGCGCTTTGCGTCCGTGATTCCGTCCAGGCCACAACACGTTCTCGAATGCGCGGGCGTTTCGGAGTAGCAGAACGTCTTCATGGTGACGCCGACCACCTCATGGCCGGCCTCGACGAGGAGCGCCGCCGCGACGGACGAATCCACGCCGCCGGACATGGCGACCAACACCCGGCTCATGCGGCGCCTCGTGCGGTCGCGCGCATCCGCTCCACGACCACGGCCGTGGCTCGGACCGCGTGATCGACGTCGGCCTCGGTCGACCCGTGCCCGAGGGAATATCGGACCGTAGCCCTGTCGTCGTCGTTCCCATAGAGGGCAGCGATGACGTGGCTGCCCTTGCCCGCACCGCTATGACAGGCGGACCCACCCGACACGGCGACGCCCTCGAGGTCGAGCGCCATGAGAAGTCCCGCTCCGTCTGCGATACCGGCGACTCCGACGCTCGACACATGAGGTGATCGAGGGCCATCCGCGCAGTTGATTCGAATGTCTTGGACCGCCTCCTGCAGGCTCCTTTCGAGGCGAGAACGAAGGACCTCGAGACGCGCAGCGGTCGCGGCTTGCTCCTCGACGGCGAGTCGGATCGCGGTGGCGAAGCCTACGGCTCCCGCGACGTCTTCGGTTCCCGGGCGGAGTCCGCGTTCCTGACCTCCTCCATGCAGCAGAGGAGCGAGCGCGGTTCCGGACCGCACGAAGAGAAGCCCGACGCCGCGCGGGCCGTTGATCTTGTGCCCCGTCGCCGTGAGAAGATCGACGGGCGCCTCATCGAGGTGGACCGGCACCTTTCCGATCGCCTGACACGCGTCGGTATGGACGACCGTCTCGGTCCCGCGGACGGCCTCGATGACCTCGGCCACGGGAAGCACGAGCCCCGTCTCGTTGTTGACCCACATCGTGGATACGACGGCTGGCTTCGAGTCTACCGCCGCCTTAACCGCGTCGAGGTCGAGCGAACCATCGGGTGTCACGGCGATCCGCACGAGAATGCCGTCTCCTCGATCGGCCGCCGCCCCAGCCGATTCCAACACCGCGCTGTGCTCGACCGAGCTCACTGCGAGTGTGCACGCGCTGCCGGTCTCGCGCTTGGCGGCCAGGCAGGACCCGACCACGGCCAGATTGTCGGACTCCGTGCCCCCGCGCACGAAGCGGATCTCCTCGGCGGTCGCCCCGATCGCTCGGGCGACCGTTTCGCGCGCGTCCTCGAGCGCGGCGTGGGCGTCGCGGCCCCAGCGGTGCAGACTGGACGGGTTTCCGAACCGCTGCGACGCGAACGGCTCCATGGCTGCCACGACTTCGTCGCGCAGAGGTGTCGTCGCCGCGTGGTCGAGATATACGGGGTCCATCGGGAGCGTCTTCGTTTCGGTTTGCTTCGCCCTGAGCGGCACCTAACTTAACCGCGGAGGTACGGGTTCCCTACCGATCATCCTCGAGCCGCGGCTGAATGCCCCCTTCCTCTCCGCCCTTTCCCGAAGGCCAGCCCACCTGCTTTCGGTCCACCGTCCACGGCACGGTATTCGCCGGTCGTGATCACCTGGTGGAAACGCTGAACGCGGGCGACGAGTTGAGGCTCGTCGCGGACCCACCTGTCCAGGACGATCCCGAGGTGTGGGTGCATCTCGCGTCGGGCGAGCCGATCGGTCACCTTCCGCCTGACATCGGCCGGTGGCTTTGGCCCTGGCTCGCCCGGGGCGGGGTCGCCAACGCGAGGCTGCTCCGGGTCGCGGGCGCCGACGTCCCCTCGTGGCGGCGGCTCCTGCTCGAGGTGTCGTGCCGAGTGGCATGACACTCCGGTCGTCGGACCTTCCTAGAAGGTCGACACCTTCAGCGCCGTGAGGTCGTCCACTTCCAAGGCCTCGTCGACTCGGAACGCTTCACCGTAGCGGACTCGGATCAGTGACCCGTAATGCGCCGCCTTCGCACGGACCTGGTCGAGGAGCGGTCGGTCCCCGCCTGGAAAGACCTCTCCAGCCTGCACCGCGCCGTCGAACTGCGACGCGTAATGGGCCAGTGCTTCGATCTTGGCGTCCATCTCGTCGCTGACGTCGACCACGAAATCCGGTGGGTCGGCATCCTCGCGAAACGAGGTGGCGTACACGAGCTTGTGGGGGCGGAACGGCTCCCCGGCGGCGTCGAGCTTCTTCAGACCGCTCAGGTAGCACGCGTCGCGCACGAGTTCCGCGGCGATGCGGTGGTCCCTGTGGCGTCCGATTTTCCAATGGGTCACGACGACGCGGGGACGGAGCGCCCTCAGGTGTTCGGCGACCACGTGCCGCGACTCGACGTCGTTGGTAATCGCGGAATCGGGGAGCCCGGCACACCGCCGCTCCGTCAGGCCCATCGTCCGAGCCGCCGCTGCGGCTTCCTCCGCCCGGAGCGCCCCAGAGCCCGAGCTCCCCATTTCGCCGGTGGTCAGGTCCAAGACGCCTACACGCCGACCACGACGGACGCTCTTGATCAAAGCGCCGCCGCAGAGGAGCTCTGCGTCGTCCGGATGCGCCATCACTGCGAGGAGGTCGAGCGGGGCCAGGGTTCGGTTCATGGGCTACTCGAACCGGAGCGCCGCGACGGGCTCGAGACGGCTTGCGCGGTAGGCAGGGAGGAGGCCGAACAGCATCCCGGTCAGGGCGGCCATGGCGAGCGCTGCGCCGACGGACCAGAGTGGGATCGCCGCGGGCAGTGGCGTGAAGCGAGCCACGGTTTCGGCCATGCCCCAACCGATCAAGAGCCCGACTCCCGCGCCGCACGCGGTCAGGAACGACGCCTCGACGAGGAACTGCCAAAGGATCTCCCGTCGGGTCGCGCCGACCGCCTTTCGGATCCCGATCTCGCGCGTACGCTCCGTGACCGAAATGAGCATGATGCCGATGACGCCGACCCCTCCGACCAGGAGTCCCGCGGACGCCAGCAACAGGATCACGAGGAAGAACACTGCCGTCAGCTGGTCGAAGAGATCGACGAGCTGACTGGACTGGAGGAGCGCGAAGTCGTTCTCGTCTCGCGGCCCGAGCCCCCGGATTCCGCGCAGCGCCTGGATGACGTCGTCTTGGGCGCGGAGGATCGAGACCGAATCCTCGGGCACGACGAGGATCTGCGACTGGAACTTGCTCTGTCCGAGCCGGCGCATCGCTGCGGTCCACGGAAAGAGCGCCCAGTTCTGAAACGCTCCCGACGACGAGAAGATGTTCGGCTCCGGTCGGTACACACCGATTACGGTGAACGGCACTTGGCGGTTGTTGTTGGAGATGCGTATCCGGCGCCCGAGCGGATCGCGTTGTCCGAAGAGCGCCTCCGCCAGATCCTCCGATAGCACGACCACCGCGCGGTTCTGCTCCACCTCGGCCGGCGTGAAGTCGCGGCCTACCACGAACTCGCCCGGGCTGTACGCCGGCCATCCCGAGCTCTGTCCGTTCGCGAAGACGTCTTCGAGCTCCTGGCTCTCGAACGAGACGTCGACCGACATCTGGCCGACGTCGTAGAGGGCTTCCTTGATGGTTGGCAGACCAGCGATTCGTCGCGCCTCGATCGGCTCGATCTCCGGCTTGCCCCACCACGGCGGGCGGTCGTCGCCCCCGAAGGAGATCGTGATCGCCGTGAAGTCGATGCGCGTGACCACGAAGTTGTTCGGGCCGGCGCCTTCGAAGGCGGCCATCACGCTCTGGCGCAGCCCTGTCATGAGCGCGCCGAGCGCTACGACGACGGACACTCCGACCGCGACGCCGAGGACGGTCAAGCTCGAGCGAATCTTGTTGGTCTTCATCGCTTCCCACGCGATGGCCAGGCCTTCGGTCAGAGCCGCGATGCCGGCCGGTCCGGGACCAGAACCGCTCGAGAGACCCGCCCCGGAGCGAGAGGCGTCTGGCGTGCCGCGCCCACGTCCCAGCTCACTCAGATCGGACTCACTCATATCGGAGCGCATCCACAGGATCGAGCTTGGAGGCCCGGGCGGCAGGGTATACGCCCGCGATGATCCCGACCGTGAGGCCGAGCACCACACCGAGCGCAATCCACCGGGGTGCGACGGCGGCAGGCATGACCGAGACCGCGGCGATGAACTTGGCGATGCCCAGACCCGCGAAAACGCCGAACGCCGCGCCCACGGTCGAGAGGGTCGCCGATTCGATCATGACCTGCGCGAGGATGTCACGGCGCCGCGCCCCGAGCGCCTTGCGGACTCCGATCTCTCTCGTCCGCTCCATCACGGAGACGAGCATGATGTTCATGATCACGATGCCCCCGACGACGAGCGATATCGAAACGAGCATCGGAAGCGCGGTGAAGAGGATCCGCGAGATGTTGTTCCAGAAGCTGATCGCTTCCTCGGCCGTCTCTAGCGCGAAATCGGGTGCGTCGGCCGGGCGGAGCTGTCGGCGCACGCGCATGATCCCCTCCACCTCGAGCTGGATGTCGGGCAGGTGGTCGGGATTGATCGCTTGGATGATAATGCCGTCGACGTTGCCCCTCGGAGCCGTGATCGCCCGAATCGGCGAACGAGCGGGAGCCACCACCAGGTTGTCGAGCGATTGGCCGAAAAGCGTGCCACGCTCTTCGATCACGCCGATGATGCGGTAGGGGAATCCTCGGATACGGAGTGTGCGACCGACCGGTTCGAGTCCCTCGTACACCAATTCCGCGGTCTCGGAACCGATGACGATGACCGGCGAGCCCGACTCGTTCTCCTGTTGCGTGAATGCTCTGCCGTCCACAATGGCCAAGTCGCGGATCTGGAAGATCTCCGGTGAGGCTCCGGTGACCCGGACGCCGGTCGCGGTGCGTCCATTGTCCCCGACGACGGTGGAGCCGGTGGAGCTTTCCACGGCGACCCGGGCGGGAATCGAGAGCCGAGTGCTGATCGCGTCCGCATCCTCGAAGCTGAGCCGAGGCCTCCGGGCGCGCTCTCGCCACTCTTCGCGGCTCACGTTGATGTTGACCTCTTCCCAGCGGCTCAACGTCACCGTGTTCACTCCGAATACCTGGGAGCTGAAATCCTCGCGCACGTAACGGTCCAGGCCCTCGACCACCGTGACGACCACGATGAGGAACATCACACCGAGGATCACCCCCAGGAGGCTGAAGAACGACTTCAGCTTCTCGGTCTGGATCTGTTGGAACGCGAGCGTGACGCCCTCCCAGAGATGCACGGCGCGTCAGCCCTCGTCCGTTTCGGTCACCGTATCGTCCGTCACGATGATCGCATCGCCGTTGCGCAGCTGTCGGATTCGCTGGTAGGGACCCGCCACGACCTCGTCGCCCTCTTCGAGGCCCGACAAGACCTCGAAGTACTCCTGGCCGGCGATCCCGACGGCGACCGGACGGAATTCCACAGAACCGTCCTGCACCACGAAGACACCCTCGACGTCGTCGACTTCCCCGTCGGCAGCGGGTGCCACCGAGCCGCCTTCCTCGATCACTTCGTCGCGGTCGCGCACGGTCAAGGCAATGATCGGGACGGCGAGGGCGGCTTCCCGACTCTCCACGATGATGTCCGCGGTGGCGGACAGGTCGGGACGGAGCGATGTCGTCGTCTCCTCCAGGGTCAGCACGACCTCGAAGTCGATCGCGGCTTGCTGGCTCCCCGACTGCTGCGTCGGTGGATTGATCGCCGAGTTCCCGATCTCGGTCACGCGACCGGCGAAGCGCTTGTTCGGAAAGGCATCGATGCGGATCGACGCGCTGTCCCCGAGGGAGATCTCTGAGACTTCGGTCTCGTCTACCTGGAGGACCACCTCGATGACCGAGAGATCCGAGATCGTCAGAACGAGGCTCCCCGGGTTGTTCATGGTCCCGATGATGACCGTCTCGCCCTCCTCGACGTTGAGTCGTGTGACTTTCCCGGCCATCGGTGCCGTGAAGACCGTCCTCGAAAGTCGATCCGCGTTTTCGTCGACGCCCGCGCGGGCCTGGGAAACGCCGAAGGTCGTCGATTGAAGTAGGGCCTCCTGCACCTCGACGCGAGTCTCGGCGTCGTCAATCTGCTGGCGGCTCACGAGCAAAGGGTCACGGTCGCGAAGCTGGAGCAGTCGATCCAGGTCGCGCTGCGCCTGGGTGAGGTTGGCGCGCTGCTGGGCCTCCTGCGCTTGCGCCTGCGCCAGCAACGCTTCCGCCCGCGCCAGCGCCGCCTGGTACTGGTCCGGCTCCAGCCGCAGCAGCGTCTGGCCTTCGCGAACGTCGTCACCCTCGTCGATGTACAGCTGCGACACCCGTGCCGAGACGTCGGAGCTGATGTCGACTGTGCGCCGTGCACGAATGTTGCCGCTCGCGGTCACGATCTTTTCTAGATCCCGCCGTTCGATGGTCTCCGTTCGCACCTCGATGCCGCGATCTCGCCCCTGGACGACCGAGAGGGTGGCCGCGAGGCCGAGGACCGCGACCACCACGACGCCGATGATGACCTTCTGTCGAGTTTCCATATCCGATCGTCAGTCCTGGAATCGCAACGAAGCGCCAATGAGCGCCTCTAGGTTGGTGACCGAGTCGTGGTAGGTGTAAACCGCCTGCGCTCGGTCGACTTCAGCCTGGGCGAAGAGCGTCTGTGCATCCACCAGCTCGACAAAGGTGATCGCGCCGAGTTGATACCGCTCACGCGCCAGGTCGAGCTGCTGCTGGGCGAGTACGCGATTCCGTTCTTCCAGCTGTGCGCTCTCGTATGCCGTGCGGGCGTTCTCCAACCCGATCGCCACGTCCGCCGTGACCGACAATTCCTGCTCGCGTATCGTTTCCCGGACGTCGGCCTCCTGGACGCGCGCCTGCTCGAGACCCCGTTGCCGGCTGAAGCCCTGGAAGATCGGGATGCTCAGTGTAAGGCGGAGCGACGGAGGGGACCCGATGAAGTTGAACGGAAATTGGCTGTTCTGATCGATGATCGCCGCGCGCTGCTCATCGGTGAACGCGAACTGGCCGCAGTCGATGGGCGGAAGGGGGTCGGCCAGTCGGGCATAGAGGTCGTTCGTTTGGACGCACTGCCGGATCGTGCTCGCCACCTGCGACTGGGCTTGGGCAAGGCGGAGGTCGACAGAGCTCGCCTCGCGTGTGAACCCGCTCCATCCGGCCCCGAGCGAGAGTGTCGGCAGGTAGGGGGACCAGGCGGAGCTGACCGCCACGGAGGAAGCGGTCCGGTTCAACCGAGACGTCTTGAGGTCCGGGTTCTCCTCGAGCGCCACGTCCGTCAGCGTCTCTGTGTCCCACGTCGGTGGCGAGAGCTCGAACCGGGTCGACACTTCGAATGTCTGATCGATCGGGACGCCCAACAGCTGCAGCAGACGCATGCGCGTGGTCGTGAGCGCATTCTGTGCCTGGAGCAGAGCGACTTCCGCGCGACCCACCTGCACCTCGGCCTGACCGACGTCGATCGGAGTGACTTGCCCCACCTCGAGCTGACCCTGCGCGAGCCTGAGATTGAAGTCCGCGTTCTCGAGTTGGAGCTGCGCGATGCGCACGCTCTCCTGCTGCCGCCAGACGTCTATGTAGCCGCTCGTGACCTGCGTCACGATGGCCCATTCGGTGCTTTGGATTCCCGCCAGGGTCACCTGACGGGACGCGTTCTGCTGGCGTGGTCCGAGGAGCGTTGCCCAGCTCAAGTTGTAGTTGAGTCCGAGGCTGTAGCTCGAACCGTAGTATGAGGGTTGGTCCGTAATGCCCAGATCGCCCAACGTGATCTGGCCGCCGAGCTGGGTCTCGCCGGAGCCCTGCCATGAGACCCCGCCGTTCACGCTGGCCGACGGCATCAGCGAGCCGTACGCCTCCCGGACGAGCCAATCGGCCGTCACTTCGTCGTTTCGCGCTCTCGCGATCTGCGGGTTGTTGGCACGGGCGATTTCAATCGCCCCCTCCAGCGAGAGGGTCCGCGGTACCTCTTGGGCCGCGAGAAAAGCGGGTGTGAGGTCGATCGGGCCGAGATTGATCAAAGGCCCGATCGGGCCGATCCCAAACGCGGCAAAGAGCGCGGCCACGACCCCGACCCTCGAGTGTTGGACCGTACGCGGAACTGTCTTCATGCTCTGCATACCTCGATCACGACGGGGGCGGACGGCGAAAGGCGCGCCGACGGCCCTTACTCGCTCGGACGACAAGGAGTTTCAGGACCGAGTGGCGCCCCCCTTCACGGACGCTACGGCACGGGCACCGGGATCCTTCACCCCGATCAGGAGCCCGCGGCTATCGGGGGAAGCTAACGTCCCGGGACGCTCCCTTCACGGCCCGTGTCAACCGACCAGATCGGTTCGCTGTGCCACGTACTCCCGTCCTGGGATCGCGACGCGCACGACCCGACCCTGCCGGTCATACCAGACGGTCCGGTCGAGTCCATCGCTCGACGTGAAGTCTACCCGGCGGACCTGAAGGACATTGGGGCCTACGCGAAGCGCCTCTTCGACCCGGTCGGTGGCGGTCAGGGCGTACTGCCCTCTGGAGCGCGGCTCCAGGACGTGCGTGCTCCGGTCAACGCGCAGATCCCGAACGAAGTAGTAGTGATGAGCCACGTCCAGGTCGAGTACCCGACTGTCCGGGCGAGCCTGGAACTCACGGTCCTCGTCTCCGACCCGAGATCGGATGGTGACGACATAGCGGCCCGCGGACCGCGCCAACCGGAGTTCCATGGCACCCGCGCCGGTGACCTCGATCTGATAGCTCTCGGCCTGACCGTCCGGCGGCGTCGCCCGTAGAAGCGGCCGCAGCTCACTCGCGGCGGCAGGACGTGCGATGGTTACCGTCCCGTTCGCGAAGAGCGCCGCGCCCAATCCCAGATTGGCCCGGCGGATCACGAAGTCCTCCGAGCCCGCCGATTGTCCGTCGATGAAGATCTCGAACTGTCCTTGATCGACGACCACACCCTGCCCAGACGCTGGCAGAGCGGTGCAGGCGAGCGCGAGCGCGACGAGCGCGGCGGGTCGGATGTTCATGCCGGTGGTACACGGCCGCACGCACCGCGTTCGGTCGTGTTGCTCGTCAGGGCACCTTCAAGGCCTCGCATAGCCGCTCGACGTAGCGTCGAAATACCCGTTCCCCCTTTTCGGCAGTGGCAAGGCTGGGCGATCCGATGACCCCACGCGCGTCGGCCGGAGGTTTCGGCACCCTTCGGCGCGTGTATCTTCGGAGCGCTCCCCCGCTGGGCACGAAGTCGCGCGCACGCTCCAGACGCACGAGGTCGGGGGCCAGGTGGAGCATCAGCGAGGTCTCGAGCTCGCCGGCGTGCTCGAGCTCCGGGTCGGAATCGACGATGTCGGACACGTCGATCTGATAGAGATCGTACACCGCATTCGAGGAGGGACCCGTCGCCGTCATGAGCAGTGCTTCCAAGTGAGGCTCGAAACGGTGGGCGGTGATGATGACGAAGTGCTCGATACCGTCGTCCTCCCACATTTGAACCAGCTCGTTGACGACCCGGTGCAGGGTCTTTCGGCGCAGTCCGGCGCGCCCGGCATACGGACCTCCCCCGACGGTCACCCCGTAAGAAAGAGTCGGAGCGCGGAGGATCCCGGTTCGCTCCGAGACGGCGCGCGCGGCGCGCCGCGCGATCATGATGTTCGTCCCGAGCGGGAGGTGGGGACCGTGCTGCTCCAGTGCACCCACGGACAAAATGAGCCTCGGATCGGCCGCCACGCGCTCCTCGACGTCCGGCCACGGCAGCTGGTCGATCGCAAATGACTGGCGCCTCCGAGGATCGCCGTCCGTGGAACGAGCTCCGCTTGGCAGCTCCATGGCTTTCCGTCGCCTCGCTGTGGTGGTGGGCCGGGGTCGGGACCCCATGGGCGCTCTTCGCCGCGGCGCTCGCCGTCTCGGTTGCGGCCGCGCCAGGTGGGTTCACCCGCGACCGAAGGGCCCGGTGGGGCATGGCTGCGGCCGTCCTCGGGATCCTGGTCGGATTCCACGCCGAGCGCCAGGTGGCCGAGGTGATCGTCGACTGGGAGGCGTACTGGGACCGGCGTGTCGACGAGGTGGGCGATCTGCTCAGCGGCGAGTTGGACCGTCGCCAGATCGATGGAGAAGAGGCCGTCGACGCGCTCATTCTGCGGTGGGCCGACATAGGCGACGCGATCTCGAGCTCCGACGTGGCCGACCTTCGACGGCGTTATCGGAGCTCCGCCGTGGCCCTGTACGACTCGAATGGCCGGCTCGTCGCGTGGGACGGAACGCATCGCGGAAAGGTCCCCGAGTCGGTTCAGCGGGGCGAGCTCAGGCAGTCGTATCGGGATCTCCCGCTGTTCGGTTACCTCTACCTGACCGCACGCGGGGAGGACGGGAGTGTAGCGGTCGCCGCATATCTGCTTCGCGCGGCGCTGCCGGAGGGCCTCGGCGCGGACATGGGCGACCTCGCGAGCCGTTTCTTTGCGGAAACCGGAGAGCGGATCCGAATCACGGAGGAAGACCCAGGCACCGCCGAGGCCGTCTGGGATCTGGAGCTCGACGAGAACCGTCTCCTCAGCGTGGTGCTCGAACGACCGCGGCAACTAGACCGGGCCTCGGTCATTCGTTTACGGTGGTCGATCATCGTGAGTCTGATCGCGGCAGGTGCCTGGCTCGTGCTCGCGATGAGTAGTCCTTCGTCGCTCATCGAGGCCGGCGCCGGGGCACTCGTGTTGATGGCCGCGGCTGCCTGGGTCCCGATCGCCCGTGCTTCGGGCGTAGCGTCCTTGTTCGATGCCGCGGCATTCGATCTGCCCGGACCGTGGACGCTCGACTTGGGGCGGCTCGCCCTCATGGTCGCGGCCATCTTCATGCTGCTCGGCGTGTTCGCGCGAGCGCGCGCACGAGCTCCTTTCTGGCTCCCGGGGGTCGTCGTCGCGGGTGCCTTCCCGCCCTTACTGCTCTGGCTCCAGAGCGGACTCGGAGAGGCGACGCTCGCTTCGGGGCGCGGGACGTGGGTCGTGTACCAGTTCGTTGGCACGGCGCTGTTGGCGCTCGTGGCGGGGTTGGCGTTCGCTCGAGCCGCCAAGACGGATGCCGACGAGCGGGTCCTCTGGGGTGCGCTGGCGACCGCCGTGGGTCTTTCCTTCGTCGTCGCAGGACAGGTGGTGGTCACCGGGACGGCATTCGTGGGATGGGGGGCCGCGTGGGGGATCCCCGCCGCCCTTACCGCCTGGGGCATCGGCGGGTGGTCGGGGTGGCGTCGGTCCGTCATCGGTTGGTCCGCCGCGATCGTCCTCGCGAGCTCCGCGACGATCCCGATCGCCTGGGGACAGCGGGTCGAGGCGCGGCTCGACGACGGCATTGCGCGCCTTCGCAGTCTCGCCGCGGTCGAGGACGTGGAGCTCGAGGATCGCCTCCTGGACTTCGCACGGGCGGCCGACTCTCTCGACGCGGCGGGAGCGGAAGACGTGAGCATCCTTTACGACGGATGGCGTCTGAGTGGTCTCGCCGACCTCGGTCATCCGGTGTGGCTCCAGATCGAACAGCGGGACGGGTCCCCTGGGGAGGGACTCCGGGTCGGCGTCGCGGAGGGTGAGCCTCAGCCATACCAGGAGATCCTCGCTCAGGGACGCCGTGCGGGTGGCGCGCGGCTCGTTCAACTCAATCAGGACGATGCGCGCTACATCCTGACGACCGCTCTTTCAGGAGACCGCATGCTCGGGGCCGTCGCGCCTCCGTTCCCGGAAACGACCGGACGTTCCGCGATGGGCACGCTCCTCAAAGGCGTTCGCGGGGCGGACCTCGAGTCACTTTCCATTCTGCCCCTACCCGACGGTGAGTTCGTCCCCGACGGTGGTGTGGACGTCGTTCGCACCCGAGAAGGGTGGCGTGCAGAGATCGGACTCCGGTTCTCGAACGGCCCCCGATACCTCGCCCAGTACGCGGTAGAGCTCCCGACCCTGCCGCTCGCGGTCGCGCGCGCGTCGCTGCTGGCCGCGGCGAACCTCTTGCTTCTTCTCGCGCTTTGGATCGGTGGGCGTGTGCTCTCCGGCGATCTCGGCCGAGAGCGCATGAACCTCTCGGGGCTCGTGATCTCCTTCAGGGCAAGGGTGACATTGGCGCTTTTCGGTTTCTTCGCTTTGGCCAACGCGCTATTCGGAACCGTGGCGTACCGAACGCTGGCCCAGGCGTCCCATCGCTCCGCAGAGGTGATCGCGGAGCGGGTGGTGGAGGACGCCGCCAACTGGTATCGAGCGCTTGGTGGCCAAATGGAGCGGCTCGCGAGTCAGGTCGGTGCAGAGCTGCTCGAGTATCGTGGCGGAGAGCTCTGGGAGGGGTCGCTCGAGGAACTCGTCGAGCTTGGCCTCTACGAGGGGTGGACTCCGTACGAGGTCCAGCGTCGCCTCGCCAACAACGAGGTGGTCCAGGATCTCACGGACACGTCGGTCGGTCGATGGGAGTATGTCACTGCATTCCGCCGCCTTCCGGACGGAGACGTGCTCGCGGCGCAGGTGCCACTCCAGGAGGGCACGAGCGCGCTACAGACGACCGACCTCGTCGAGTTGTTGACCTTCGTCGTACTCCTGGGTGCCGGATTGTCCCTTGCTTTGGCGATGGCCGCGGGACGCGCTTTGACCAGCCCGATTCGTGCGCTCCAACTCGCGTCCGAGAGGGTGGGCTCCGGCGACCTCGGACTGCGTCTGCCCGCGCATCGCCGCGACGAGTTCGGAGCGGTCTTCCGGGCGTTCAATCGAATGGTCGGTCGTGTGCGGCGTGCGCGCCGGCAGCTTCTGCGAACGTCGAGGCGGACCCAGCTCATCATGGACGAAGCGGCCGTTGGAATGGTGGCGCTCGACGCGGGCGGGCGCGTCACCCTGGTGAATCCCCGAGCTGAAGAATTACTCGGCGCCGAGGTGTTCGTCGGGCGTCCACTCCCGTCGGACGGGGACCTCGGCGTCGCGCTCACGTCTTGGATCGACGATTACCTGGCGGGCGGCGCCGAAGAAGCGAACACGGACGTGCAGGTCGAGGAGCGGCGGGTGCGGGTGCGTGCCAGGCGGCTCGGCAGTTTCGGCACGCGGCGAGGAGTCGTGGTCGCGCTCGACGATGTCACGGACGAGCTTCGGGCGGAGCGGGTTCTGGCGTGGGGGGAGATGGCGCGCCAGGTGGCGCACGAGGTGAAGAACCCCCTTACGCCGATCAAGCTGAGCATCCAGCACGTTCGACGCGCTTGGGACGACGAGCGTCCCGACTTCGAGGATATCCTCACCCGAAACGCGGACGCGATGCTCGCGGAGATCGATCGTCTTGCAGACATCGCGCAGTCGTTCTCACGCTTCGGCGCACCGGGATCGCAGGACTCCCCCCTCGCTCCGGTCTTCGTCGGCGACGTCATCGGGGAGGTGATGGCGCTCTATGGTGGATCGGCGGCGCGGATCCGCTTCGATGCGGTGGTCGCTCCACGCTTGCCACCGGTGTTCGCTCGGACGACCGAACTCAAAGAGGTACTGGTCAATCTGCTCGAAAACGCGCGGCTGGCCGGAACGAGGGGGACCCGGGTCACGATCACCGCCCGCCGATCCGACGACGACGACGACGCGGTCATCCTGAGCGTGGAGGACGACGGCCGCGGGATTCCGGCCGACGTGCTTCCACGCATCTTCGAGCCCCAATTCAGCACGCGGTCGAAGGGGACGGGTCTGGGGCTCGCCATCGTGCAGCGGGTCGTCCGAGCCTGGGGTGGCAGCGTGTCCGTCGAGAGCGAAGTCGGGAAGGGCACGACGGTCTTCGTGACGTTGCGCGTTTGGGACGACGAGGCGGGGGCCGAACGCCAACCTGTTTGAGGAGGGCCCTCGTGCCCTATGTTGGAATATCGCGCGGCCGGATCGCGGCCGGGTCAATCGCCTCAAGCTGGTGAGCAGGATGCAGGGTCCTCACCCCGACACAGCATCGGATTCCGAGGTCACAGGGCGGAAAGAGTCCACCGCGGACCCCGAGGGGGGCGGCGTCACCCAACAACGTCCGAGCTCCATCGAACTGGCCTCGTGGCTCGAGGCTCGGGTCGAGCGATTGGCGGACCTTTGGATTCACGAGCTGCGTGCTCGCGACTTGGGAAGGGACGAAGCGATCAGCGATGTCGTCGAGCGCTTCGCACGGATGATCCTCGGCATGATGCCGGTCATGATCGGGCCCTACCGGGAACAGATCCTCCCTCTTTGGGACCGGTCCGCCGAGCTTTACGGCGCCATTGCGGGCAGGCGCGGTCTGGCTGCGGGCGAGGCCATCGAGGAGCTCCACGTACTCCGCGGGCTCGTGATCCGTGAGTTGTACCGCGACCCGCCGGAGGACTGTTCAGGACCGCTTTCTCTGAGAGAGTTCCTGCGGCTCAATCGGTCGCTCGACCGGGCCGTGAGCCATGCGAGCGTCGGGCATACCGACGCCCTGTTCTTCCAGTTCTTCGAAGGGGATGGCAACGGCTCGGCGGTCCTTTCGGGCGAGGACGTCGCGATGGAAGCCTCCGCCCAGTTGGCCGAAATCAGAGACGAGGCGCGAACCATCATGGAGTACGCCCCGTGGAACGTCTCCGCGAGGGGGCCGAGAAACTGACCGCTCCCTCCTCCGGTGACATGCCGCCCGAGGAGTTCCGTCGGTACGCCCACGAGACGGCGGACTGGATCGCGGGCTTCCTTGCGCGCGTGGACGACGTGCCCGTCTACCCGGAGGTCGAGGCTGGAGACCTGATTCGCCAGCTCCCCGTCGATGCACCCACGTCGGCGGAGCCGATGGACGAGATCCTCCGGGACTTTCGCGAACTCGTGTTCCCCGGTCTGACTCACTGGAACCATCCCGCTTTCTTCGGCTACTTCGCCATCTCCGCATCGGGGCCGGGGATCCTCGCTGAAATGCTCGCGGCCGCTCTGAACGTCAACGCCATGGTGTGGCGGAGCTCCCCCGCTGCAACCGAGCTCGAGGGGGTGGCAACGGCCTGGCTACGCCGGATGCTCGGGCTACCGCAGGATTTCGAGGGCGTCATCAACGATACCGCGTCGTCTTCGTCCCTCTACGCCTTGGCTGCGGCGCGAGAGCGCACGTATCCGAAGGCGCACGACGAGGGCCTTTTCGGACAGCCCATCGGTCGCGTGTACGGATCGGACCAGGCTCACTCTTCGATCGAGAAGGCTGTCCTCACACTCGGACTCGGTCGCGGCGGATATCGTGCGATTACGTCGGACGCGGAGTTTCGAATGGACCCAGTGGCTCTTCGCGCGGCGATCGAGGAGGACCGCCAGGCCGGGGTCCGACCCGTAGCGATCGTTGCCACCCTCGGAACCACGTCGACCGCTTCGATCGACCCCATCGCCGAGATCGCCGAGATCGCGGCCGCAGAGGACGTCTGGCTCCACGTCGACGCCGCGTACGGCGGTCCCGTGGCGGTCCTTCCCGAAATGGCCGGCTACTTTTCAGGCTGGGAGACCGCGGACTCGATCGTCGTGAATCCACACAAGTGGCTCTTTACGCCGATCGATTGCTCGGTCCTGTACTGTCGGCGGCCCCAGGACCTCGTCAAGGCGTTCTCGATCGTCCCGGAGTACCTGTCGAGTCGGGAGGGTGATGGCGAACGCAGCCTGATGGACTACGGTGTTTCCCTCGGTCGGAGATTTCGTTCGCTGAAACTGTGGTTCGTTCTGCGCTATTTCGGACGAACGGGAATCGAATCCCGCCTTCGAGAGCACCTGGAGCTGGCCGCCCTCTTCGCGAACTGGGTGGAGGAAGCGGACGAGTGGTCCCTCGAGGCCCCGGTGCACCTCGGCACGATCGCGTATCGTTTCGCGCCGGGATGGGCGGACTCGGCCGTGCAGGACGCCCTGAATCTGCGGATTGCGGAGCTCGTGAATGCGTCCGGGCAGGCCTTCCTGACGCACACTTCGGTCGGTGGTCGGATCGTCCTCCGCCTTTCCATCGGCAACCTGCGGACCACGCACAAGCATGTGGCCGGCGCGTGGGCCCTCCTCCGACAGGCGGCCGTCGAAGCCACCGCGGGGCTCGCGTGACCCTGACCTTCGCTTCAGCTCCCGAGTCCGGCGGAGCCGTCCCGGGCCGTCATCCCAGGTCGCGGACCTCGCGCACGAGGCTCGCCATCGAGTCCTTCGCGTCGCCGAAGAACATGAGCGTGTTGTCCAAGTAGAACAGGTCGTTGTCGATGCCTGCGAAGCCCGGCGAGAGGCTGCGCTTCATCACGATGACCCTCCTCGCTGCGTCCACGTCGAGGATCGGCATCCCCGCGATGATCGACTGGGGATCGCGCGCGGCCGGGTTCACGACGTCATTGGCTCCCACGATGAGGACCGCGTCGGTGCTCGCGAAGTCGGCGTTGATCTCGTCGAGGTCGAAGAGCTTGTCGTACGAGACGTCTGCTTCGGCCAACAAGACGTTCATATGCCCCGGCATGCGCCCTGCGACCGGATGGATGGCGTACTTGACGTCGACACCGCGCTCTTCGAGCAGGTCGGCCACCTTACGAAGCTCGTGCTGCGCCTGCGCGACCGCGAGCCCGTATCCCGGCACGACCACGACCGAGTTCACGTACCCGAGCTCCGCCGCGACCGCCTCGGCATCGGCGCTCCTCACCGGCCGCTTGCCGATCTGCGCGCGATCCACACCGGCGCTGCCCCCGAACCCACCGAAGGCGACGTTCGCGAGCGACCGGTTCATCCCCTTGCACATGAGCTGCGTGAGGATCAGGCCGGATGCACCGACGAGGGCGCCCGAGATGATGAGCACCATGTTGCCGATGACGAAGCCCGCTGCACTCGCCGCGAGACCCGAGTAGGAGTTCAAGAGCGAAATGACGACGGGCATGTCGGCACCGCCGATCGGGATCACGATGAGAATGCCCAGGACGAGCGCCGCCCCGAGGAAGACCATGAAGAGGACGATCGGCTCCGCCGCGAGGCCGGCGACGCCGAGCGAGGCGACGGAGAGGAAGAGGATGCCCAGAAAGACAACCAGGTTGAACCAGTTCTGACCGGGGAAGGTGATCGGATTCCCGGTCATGAGGCCCTGCAACTTGGCGAACGCGATGAACGACCCGGTGAAGGTCACGGCCCCGATGAGCGTGCCGATCATGATCGTCACGCCTGTCGAGCCCATGCCGATGCCGGGATTGGCGGCGAACTCTGCGATCGCGACGAGGGCCGAGGCTCCCCCGCCGAAGCCGTTGAAGATACCGACGAGCTGCGGCATGTCGGTCATTGCTACACGCCGGGCCGCGATGCCACCGATGATTCCACCGACCGCGGCGCCGACCAGGATCCCGGTCCACGACAAGATCTGGGTATCCACGAGCGTGGTCACGATCGCGAGCAGCATCGCCAGCGATGCGAGCGCGTTTCCGGCGCGCGCGGTGGCGGGCGATTGGAGTCGCTTGAGCCCGACGACGAATAGAACCGCCGACGCCAGATAGGTCAGCTCGATGAGGATTTCGGAATTCATCGGCTCACCGCTTCCGGAACATGCTGAGCATGCGGTCGGTCACCATGAAGCCCCCGATGACGTTGATCATCGCCATGGCGATCGCCGCGACTCCCAACACTGTCTGGTCGTGCCGTCGGCCCGACCGGCCACCACGATCGCACCCACGATCGCGATTCCGGAGATGGCGTTGGCTCCCGACATGAGCGGAGTGTGCAGCGTCGGAGGCACTTTGGTGATGACCTCACGCCCCGCCAGGGTCGCGAGGACGAAGACGTACAGGCCGATCATCAACTCGCCCATCATGCCTCCTGAGGAGAACCGATCGCGGAGCGCACGCGCTCGTTCACGATCTCGCCGTCGTGTGTCACGGTGGCCGGTCCGACCACGTCGTTATCGAAGTCCAATTCGATCGCCCCGTCCTCCGTGACGAGCTCGCCCACGAGCGTCACGATGTTCTTCGAGTACATCTGGCTCGCGTGGACGGGGATCATGCCTGGCAGGTTGAGCGGACCCATTACCTGGACACCGTGTGACAGGACCGTCTCGCCGGCTCGAGTCACTGCACAGTTTCCGCCGCTCGCCGCGGCCAGATCGATGATGACCGAGCCGGGCTTCATGGAGGCGACCATCTCCTCCGTAATGAGGAGGGGCGCGTCCCGCCCCGGAATCTGGGCGGTCGTGATGACCAGATCCGCGCCCGTGATGGCACCGGCGATCAGCTCCAGTTCCTTCTTGTGCTGGTCCTCCGAAAGCTCCGCGGCGTATCCGCCTTCTCCTTCCGCGGCGACCTCTTCTTCCGCCTGGAGGAACGTCGCCCCGAGGCTCTGCACCTGTTCTTTGACGGCCGGTCGAACGTCGAAGGCCTCCACGACCGCCCCGAGCCGACGCGCCGTAGCGATCGCCTGGAGGCCGGCTACCCCGGCGCCGAGTACAAGGGCCTTACCGGGCCGAATCGTGCCGGCGGCCGTCGTGAACATGGGAAGGAACTTCGGGAGCGAGTCCGCCGCCATGAGCACCGCCTTGTAGCCGGCGACGGTGGCCTGGGAGGAGAGCGCGTCCATCGACTGCGCGCGGGTGATGCGAGGGACCAACTCCATGGAGAGGGCCGTGATTCTTCGCTCGGCGAGGCGCCGGACCAGGGCGGCGTTTCCAAGCGGGTCGAGGAATGAAACCAGAATCGACCCCTCCGCGAGGCCCGCCAATTCGTCGGGGTCCGCGACGGACGGCGGGTTGATGTGCAGGAGCACGCCAGCGCCCGCCAGCGCTTCCGACGGGCTCGGCGATACGGACGCTCCAGCCTCACGGTATGCCTCGTCGGAGACGCCGGCCGACAGTCCACACCCGGCCTCCACAGTGACCTCCAAGCCGGCTTTGAGCAGCGCCTGGACGCCCTGAGGGACAAGGGCGACTCTCGCTTCACCCGGAAGCGTCTCCTTCAACACGGCGACCTTCATGCGCCCTCTCGGCTGGGGTTCGGTCACGAACGACGGCCATGGTATCGGGGCCGTCGTGGGCGCACAAGCGGTCCGGGAGCGACATTCCTCCGCCCCTTCCACGCCGTCACGCTTGGGGCATGTTCGTCCATGTCGATACCGCGGCCGTGCGAGGTGTGGAGGCGTTTCGCGTGCGAGTGGAGGTCAATCTGGCCTCCGGACTTCCGGCGTTCACCGTGGTGGGCCTGGCCCAGGGCTCGGTGCGCGAGGGACGTGAGCGCGTGGCGGCAGCCCTCACGAACAGCGGCTTCGGTCTCCCGAGCCGGAGGATCACGGTCAACCTGGCGCCTGCCGATGTACGGAAGGTGGGGACGGCCTTCGATCTCCCGATCGCGATGGGAATCCTGGCGGCGGCGGGCCACGTCCCGCACGAGGCCCTGTCCGGCCGCGCGTTCGTCGGCGAGCTGGGGCTGGACGGGGCGCTAAGGCCGGTGTCCGGCGTGCTGTCGGTCGGACTCCGCTGCCGAGAGGACGGGATCCGCGGTCTCACCGTTCCAGCGGGGAACGCGGCTGAGGCGAGCCTCGTGTCCGATCTTCAGATTTGGCCCGCTCGCACTCTACACGACGTCGTGCGCTGGTTGCGGAACCCGCCCGGGTCGGAGGTTCTCCCTCCACGCGATCTAAGCGACCCTACCCGACGCCGCGGGCCTCCGCTCGGGTGCTCGTCGGTCGACGTGGCCTGGGATGGCCCGACCGATCGGGGTCCCGACCTTGCCGACGTACGAGGGCAGGACGTGGCGAAACGGGCCCTCGAGGTATCGGCCGCCGGCGCGCACAATCTGCTCATGGTGGGTCCCCCGGGATCCGGGAAGACGATGCTCGCTCGTCGTCTGCCGGGGCTACTTCCACCCCTGAGTCCGAAGGAGGGAATCGAAGTTGCGCGCGTACACTCGGTCGCGGGCCTTTTGCTTCACGGACGGCTGCCGGAGTCCCGGCCCTTCCGAGCCCCTCATCACTCGGTGTCCTATGCCGGACTGCACGGGGGCGGCTCCCCCCTCCGCCCGGGAGAGGTGAGCCTCGCGCACCACGGCGTGCTCTTCCTCGACGAGCTTCCCGAGTTCCGCCGGGACGTTCTGGAGATGCTCCGTCAGCCGATCGAGGAGGGCCACGTCCACCTATCCCGAGCCTCGGGCTCGGTTCGGTTCCCGTCGCGCTTTCTTCTGGTGGCCGCGATGAACCCCTGCCCGTGCGGCCACCATGGCGATGGCTCCGATCGGTGCCTGTGCGACCTGTCGGTGCTCACGCGTTACCGTGCTCGGGTCTCGGGTCCGCTTCTGGACCGCGTCGACCTACGTGTGGATGTGCCCGCACTTGGCGTCGCCGACCTCGAGAGCTTTGCCCGCGCAGAGAGTTCGGCCGTCGTCGCGGAGCGCGTGGACCGGGCTCGCCGACGACAACTCGATCGCTTCCAGCAGCATGCCGGCGTCTACACGAATGCACAGATGGGGCCCGCCGAACTTCGTCGGCGCGGGGGTCTTTCCCCTTGTGCTCGGAGCCTGCTGCGTCGAGCGGCCGAAGGGACCAGGCTTTCAGCGCGCGCGTACGACCGGGTGCTACGCGTCGCGCGCACCGTGGCCGACCTCGACGACTCGGAGGTCTTGGCCGAGCCACACGTGGCAGAGGCGCTCCAGTACCGGCTCGGCTCCGGCGTGGGATCGAGGGCGCCCTAGATCCCCTTCCGTTCCTCGGCAGGTGCCCACATCATCCAGCGTAGGCCCACCCCCGATCCACCGCTTCGCGAGGCGACGATGTACCTGGTCCAGGTGGCTCCGGCCACGGAGGGTCTGACGATCATTCCGGGCGTGTCCCCGGAGATCCAGGCCAATCTCATCGTCTCGCTGTTGATCATCGTCGCCGTCCTCTTCGTTCGTCGGGGAACGCTGGCGATCGTGCAAAACCGGGTTGAGGACACGGAGGTCCGGTATCGGTGGGCGAAAGTCACGAGCAACATCGCCTTCGTGGTCGCAGTCTTGCTGTTGGGCCAGGTCTGGTTCACCGCGCTGCGCTCGCTCGGGACGTTTCTCGGTCTCGTCTCGGCCGGTTTGGCGATCGCGTTGCGGGACCTGGTCGCGGGCCTCGCCGGGTGGCTCTTCATCAGTTGGCGGCGACCCTTCGACGTCGGTGATCGGATTCAAATCGGGTCCCACGCGGGAGACGTCGTCGACCGACGGCTCTTCCAGTTCACGATCATGGAGATCGGCAACTGGGTTAGCGCAGATCAGAGCACGGGTCGCCTGATCCACATCCCGAACCAAAGCGTGTTTACGGAGCCATTGGCCAACTACGTCGCCGGATTCCCGTACCTGTGGAACGAGCTCAAGGTGCTCGTCACCTTCGAGAGTAACTGGCGGAAGGCGAAGCAGCTCATCAACGACCTCGCTCAGGACTTGACGATCGAAATCACCAGGGAGGCTACCCGACCGGTGGCCAAGGGAGAGCCGCGCTTCCTCATCCGGTACCGTAAGCTGACCCCGGTCGTGTACGTGTCTGTGGAGGACAGCGGGGTACTCCTCACGTTGCGGTACCTGAGTCGGCCGCGGGAGCGTCGCGGTTCTTCGTCTCAGATGTGGGAGCGGGTGCTCGATACGATCGCCGAGCACCCGGACATCCACTTGGCTTACCCCACGCAGCGCATCAACCTGAGCCGCGAAGTGCTCGCGGATGGAGAAGTCGTGCCGGGCGGCCGCGATGAAAGCGTCGCCGAAGACGGCGGCGCCGGGGACGACCCTGTGAGCGCGGGCGGCCCGACCGACGGGGGCGACGCGGGCCGGTGAAGCGGGCGGGCGAGGGGCGTTTTCCCTCGCCATGCCCGAAGCGAGATCGTACGTTTGATGAGTCTCTGCCGGTGCACCGGCGTTTTCGGCGCTTCCCGTCGGGGCACTCGCCTCCCTATTCCCACGAACCCCATGCGGCTCTTCATCGGACTCAGGCTCCCCAAGAAGCAGAAGGCCCGGATCCACCGGGCCGCTCGGGTGCTCAGAGACGAAGATCTGCCGGTCAAATGGGTGGAGCCGGACAACCTGCACGTGACGCTCAAGTTCCTCGGAGAGGTGCGAAAGGAACGGATCCCCGAGATCGAGGAAGCGCTCGGTCGGATCGCGGCGTCAACCCGCTCGTTCTCGTCCGCATTGGGTGGCTTCGGGGCCTTTCCCACGATCCGTCGGCCGAAGGTGATTTGGCTCGGCGTGGAGGCGACGCCCGAGCTGCGCTGCCTCAAACAGGACCTCGAGTGGGCGCTTGGCGACGTAGGCTTCGAGTCCGAGACCCGATCGTTCCACCCTCACGTCACGCTGGGTCGGGCCCGACAGGACTCCGCTGCCGGCGTATTCCGAAGCTTGGACCGGCACTTCGCGGAGATCGAGTTCGGCGATGAACTGCGCGTGCATACGGTGGACGTGATGCGCAGTCACCTTTCGGCAGGGGGGGCGCAATACAGCGTGGTCGGCGGCGCGAGGCTGGCCGCATCGTGACCGCCTCGCGCGAGGCGGTCCGAGTGTTGCTCGCCGCTCTCTTCCTGGGCGGAGTGGTGACGATCGCGGGAATCCTGGATTCCGGCGATGGCGAAGGAGGTCCGGTCGATCCCACAGCCGAGGTATTGGAGGACTCGGCGTCCGGCCCCGCGGTCGCGGCTCGCACGGTCGACCGCGTCCACCTGTTCCGGGACGGTGGGGGCGATTCGCGGTTGGTGCTCACGTCCGCCGAGGTCAGCGCCGTCCTCCGGCATGCGGCCCCCGGGGTCGTGCCGGCGGGGGTGACGGACCCGCGTGTCCGTTTTTCCGACGGGACCGTCTTCGTCGAGGCGCGCCTTGTGGCCGACGACTTCGAGGAAACCGCCCGGATCGTCACCGCCCTCGGCGTAGTCTCCGACACGATCGACGTGTTGCTCGAAGGTCGACTCACGCCGGGCCACGATCGCCTTCTCTTCGTCATTGACCAGGCGCGTGCCGCCCGCATCCCTTTGCCGAGCGGTGTGGTACGAGCGATCGCCCTGTCGATGAACGGATCGGTGGATCCGGAGGGAAGCCAGGCCGGTGAAACGCAGGCGGCGCTCGGCGTACGCTGGCCCGATCGAGTCGACCGGATCGAGGTGGTGGGAGACCGCCTGGTCCTCGTGCGGTCCGAACGAATCGCTGACCGTGCGGTAGATGGGAGCGACCTTCCCTGACGCGGGGCGGACCGCCGCCGCTGGCACCACACTCTACCAAGTCCGAGCGTAAATGGCGCGTTTGCTGGTAGTCGACGACGAGAGCGGGATCCGAAGCGCGCTCGCGCAGGTCTTCGAGTATGAAGGCCACGAGGTCGAGCAGGCCGAGGACGGGCACCAAGGCATCCAGCTCGCGGAGCGTTTCCGGCCCGACGTGATCTTCTTGGACGTGAAGATGCCCGGACTGGATGGGCTCGATGTTCTGGCCCGGCTCAGGGAAAAGGACCCGAGCACGCTCGTGGTCATGATCTCGGGGCACGGCACCATCGACACGGCGGTCGAGGCGACCCGTAAGGGAGCCTACGATTTCCTGGAGAAGCCGCTCGACACGGATCGCCTCTTGGTCACGTTGAGACGCGCGCTCGAGCTGCGTGGCCTCACGCAGAGCATGGCCGACCTGCGCAGCCAGATCGAAAGCCGGTACGAGATCGTGGGTACGTCCTACGCGATCCGTCAGGTGCTCGAGCGCATCGAAAAAGTGGCGCCCACCGACGCGCGTGTGCTGATCACCGGCGAGAATGGGACCGGTAAGGAACTCGTCGCACGCGCGATCCACCGGCTCTCCGCGCGAAAAGAGGAGCCGTTCGTCGAGGTGAACTGCGCCGCCATCCCCTCCGAGCTCATCGAGTCCGCGCTATTTGGGCACATCAAGGGTTCGTTCACCGGTGCGGTCGCGGACCGGGCCGGCAAGTTCGAGCAAGCCGACGGTGGAACGCTCTTCCTCGACGAGATCGGCGACATGTCGCGGGACGCGCAGGCGAAGGTGCTTCGTGCGCTCGAGCAGGGCGTCGTCACCCGTGTCGGGGGGTCGCAGGCCATCGAGGTCGACGTCCGGGTAATTGCGGCGACGAACAAGGATCTCGCCCAGCAGATCGACGGAGGAGACTTCCGCGAAGATCTCTACTATCGACTCAACGTCGTGCCGGTCCACCTCCCGCCGTTGCGGGAGCGCCGTGAGGATATCCCGATGCTGATTCAGCACTTCACGGACATCATGACGCAACGGGAAGGGATGTCGCCACGGAGTTTCGAGACCGCGGCCATCGACAAGCTTCGGGCTCTTTCGTGGCCGGGGAACATCCGCGAACTCCGAAACACGGTGGAGCGGCTCTTGATCCTGGCTGGCGGTGAGACCGTGCGCGTCGAGGACGTCGATCTCCTCGCGACCGGGCGCTCCGCTCCCGGCGCGATCGGTGGAGAGCTGCTGTCATCCGACAGCTTCTCGGACTTCAAGGACGGGGCAGAGCGGGCGTACATCCAGCAAAAGCTACGGGAGAACGACTGGAACGTCGCCGAGACGGCCCGACGCATCGACATGCCTCGCTCGAATCTGTACAAGAAGATCGAGAAATACGGCCTCGTGCGAGAGGGATGAGCGGTCAGCGCCGGATCGTGATGCCGTCCTCGACGCCGTAGAGGGCTTCGACGCTCCGGTAGTCCTGCGCGCTCATTGAGGTGGCCGTGTTGGTCGGATACATGACGTCTCGCGACGAGTCGCTGTGCGGCAGACCCAGCGCGTGACCCATCTCGTGAGCGGCGGTCAGTCGAACCTGCCGGGGTTCGGCATATCGGCCCTTTTGGCGCGGATGCACGGTGCCGATTTCGATGAATTCGACGGTGAGCCCGGTCGTTTGGGACCACAGTGTGCGCGTCACACCCAACTGGGTGCCGCCGAGCGTTCGCGCCCAGCGCACGGCGAAGTGCGGGCTTCGATCGCCGCGTAGGTCCACGAGCACCGGGAATGGCTGGTTGTTCCAGGCTCGCACGCCTTGGGCTGCCGCTTGTTGAAGGCTACGCGCTGTTCCCGACTCCATGCCCTCGGGGAGGGGGACGTGAACCACGATCGGACCGTCGATCGACGTCCACCGGTGGAGTTGGATGGCCTCCTTGTCGGCCAGCTCGGCGCACAGGTACCCTACGTCGACGCAGAACTCCGTGGCCGAACGAAATGGGGGCGGTGCCGCGCTGGCGGAAGTCGTGACCACGGTCGTGCACGCTCCGGCTTCGCCACACGGCCCATCATGCTCGTCGGATCGGTTCGAGATCGAGGCGAGCGTGCCTCCGAGCATGAGCACGATCGCGAGGGCGCTGAGAGGGCTGAGCGTTCGGTTCACGGTTCGCTTTCCGGGTCGTTCGGTGGTGCTTTCCCAAGCTAGGGTGGCGCTTCGACGCTCGGAAGCGCGGCGTAGGAACGCCGCTGCCGGGCCTGTGTATTGACGAGAACCGCCCGGGAGGGGCATTGGTGATGGGGAAGGGCGCCTACAAAGGCGCGTCGTTCGACAACGTGCGCGAGGTGGGTCGAATGCGAGACGGCGAGCACAGTGTGGATGTCGTGGCCGAGAGGCTTCGGCCCGATCGCCGCTCGCGAGCCGACCGAATGCGGCGTGGCCTCGGAGACTGGCTCAAGTCGATCGCGATCGCGTTCGGGCTCTTCCTGTTCATCCGCGCGACGGTCGTCGAGGCGTTCAAGATCCCGACGTCCTCGATGGAAGGGACGCTGCTCGTCGGTGACTTCCTGCTGGTCAATAAAGCCGTCTACGGCGCGCACATCCCCGGGCTCGATCTCGTACTGCCGGCCTTCACGGAGCCCGTGCGGGGAGATGTGATCGTCTTCCATCCGCCACACGAGCCCGACAAGAACTACGTGAAGCGGCTCATTGGCGTCCCGTCCGACACGCTTCAAATGCGGGACAAGCAGCTCTTTCTGAACAACGAGCCCGTCGACGAGCCATACGCCCGCCATGTCGACGCACGAGGAGACGCCATCCATCCCGACATGGAGTGGCAGTCTCACCATCTCATCGCCTCCAGGCCTCGTGGCTACCATCCGACGCGAGACAATTGGGGTCCCATCGTAGTGCCGGAGGGCCGCTACTTCGTGCTCGGCGACAACCGAGACAACAGCGAAGATTCGCGCTATTGGGGCTTCGTGTCGCGTGACCAGATTCGCGGACGACCGTGGGTGGTCTATTACTCGCACGAGCCCGCGATCACCGATTCGGATCCAGAGCTGCCGAAGATCCGCTGGTCTCGTCTCGGGACCATCATTCGCTAGCGGGCGATCGTGGCCTCCCGAGGTGGGGGGCATTGCGCGATTGAGGCATCGTTGAGATCCTAATCGGGGCACACGACACGACACGCTCCGCCCGTCTTCGAACGGACCTCGCCACCCGTCAGCCCAGATGACCTTCTCATCCCGCAAGGCTTCTTCGAAAGAAGGCTCGCTGGACCAGTATCTGAAGGAAATCAGCCAGTACCCGCTGATCGATCGAGCGGAAGAGGCGCGCCTCGCCAAGCTCATCAGGACTGGTGAGGAAGAGGCTCTCAACAAGCTCGTCCGCTCGAACCTCCGCTTCGTCGTCTCTGTCGCGAAGAAGTATCAAAACCAAGGTGTCCTTCTCTCGGACCTCATCAACGAGGGCAACCTCGGCCTGATCCGAGCGGCCCATAAGTTCGACGAGACGAAGGGCATCAAGTTCATCAGCTACGCTGTCTGGTGGATTCGTCAGGCGATCCTGCAATGCCTCGCTGAACAGAGCCGCATCGTCCGCGTGCCTCTGAACCGAGCCGGGGCCTTGTACCGGATCGGTCGACGAAGCTCGACGCTGCTCCAGGAGCTCGGTCGTGAACCCACGGTCGACGAGATCGCCGAAGAACTCGACGTCTCCAAGGAAGAGATCGAGCGGACGCTCGCGATCTCGCACTCACATCTCTCGCTCGATGCCCCAATGACCCCGGGCGAGGACAATCGGCTGCTCGACTATCTCCCGGACCAATACTCGCCCGGTCCCGAAGACGAGGCGTTCGAGCACGCTCTGAAGGACACGATCGAGGAGGCGCTGTCGACGCTCAAGGAGCGGGAGGCGAAGATCCTGCGATTGTACTTTGGCCTCGACGACGAGGAGCCGATGACGCTCGAGGAGATCGGAGAGATCCTCGGCATCACGCGTGAGCGCGTTCGGCAGATCAAGGAGAAGGCACTCGTTCGTCTTCGCCATGCGTCGCGGGCCCGGTTTCTCGAGACCTACCGGTAGCCTCCGCCGATGCGGCCGAGCGCTGCGTCGGATGCCTCGAAGTAGCCCGAAATTACGGCCCGGCTCGACGTTGACGGCCTAAGTCATCTCCGGTAACTTCGATAGCTCTTTTCAGGTAGTTTCGCCTCTGCACTTCCAGGCATGAGAACGTATACACCCAAGGCCGCGGACATCGAGCATCGTTGGTGGCTCGTCGACGCCGCCGACAGGCCGCTCGGACGACTCGCGACCGAGATCGCGCGCGTAATCCGCGGCAAGCATAAGCCGATCTTCACGCCCCATCTCGACACCGGTGACAACGTCGTCGTGATCAATGCGGAGAAGGTCCGACTTACGGGCAACAAGGCAGACCAGAAGACCTATTTCCGTCATTCCGGATACATGGGTGGTGAGAAGCACATTCCGTTTCGGCGCATGATCCAGACCCACCCCGAGCGTGTTATCGAGCTCGCGGTGAAGGGCATGCTGCCGAAGAACGCCCTCGGTCGCGACCTTCGACGCAAGCTGAAGGTGTACGCAGGCACCGAGCATCCGCATCAGGGCCAGCGGCCCGAGCCTCTGGACCTCTGAAGACCAGGACGAGCGAACGTATGGCCGGTACAGTGAGCGATCAGATTCAGACAGTAGGACGCCGGAAGCGATCCGTCGCGCGTGTCACGCTTCGCCCTGGAAAGGGTGAGTGGAGCATTAATGGACGCACGATGGCTGACTATTTCCCGCGGCCGACGCACCAGATCCGAGTCGAGGAGCCTTTCAAGGTAGCCGAGGCCGAGGGGCAATTCGATGTCACCGTACGCGTTCACGGCGGAGGCCTGACAGGCCAGTCGGACGCGGTCCGGATGGGGATCTCCCGAGCGCTCGTCGAGCACGACGAGGAGCTCCGGCCGGCGCTACGCGAGAAGGGGATGCTCACGCGCGACGCCCGGCAGGTCGAGCGAAAGAAGCCCGGCCGGCCCAAAGCACGGAAGCGCTTCCAGTTCTCCAAGCGCTAGTCGACAACTCGAATGTTCTACGGTGTGGCGTGAGCTGCATCGAATCCTGACCGGGGCGTACATCGGCCCCAATTGAAAAAGACGAAAGACATGTCAGACGTACGTCTCGACCAGCTTCTCGAGGCCGGAGTCCACTTCGGCCACCAGACTCGCCGTTGGAACCCGAAGATGAAGCCGTTCATCTTCGCCGAGCGCAATGGCATCCACATCATCGACTTGCGAAAGACGCTCGACCGTCTTTTGGTCGCCCAGCAGGCGGTCCGCGAGGTCGTGCTCAAGGGAGAGCGGGTCCTCTTCGTATGCACGAAGAAGCAACTACGCTCGGTTGTCGAGGAGGAAGCGCAACGGGCCGGTGCCTTCTGGGTCACCGAGCGGTGGCTCGGCGGCATGCTCACGAACTTCCAGACGATCCGTCAGCAGATTCGTCGGCTGAAGGAACTGGAGCGCGGCGCGGAAGAGAACGCGTTCGAGTTCTATACGAAGAAGGAACGTCTGATGCTCGACCGCGAGCGGATGAAGCTCGATAAGTATCTGGCCGGTGTGAAAGACATGGGGCGCCTGCCCGGCGCGCTCTTCGTGGTCGACGCACGGCGAGAGCTGATCGCGGTCAAGGAAGCGACGAAACTGGGGATTCCGGTGATCGCGATCACCGACACGAATGCCGATCCGGACTTCATCGACTTCCCGATCCCGGGCAATGACGACGCCATTCGCAGCGTGACGCTGATCGCTACTGCGATCGCGAGCACGATCGCGGAGACGCGCAAGGAAGTTCCGGACGAGGAGCGTCGGCGCATCGAAGAGACGGAGGCGACGACCTATTCGACGGAGACCGGAGAGACGACGGAGAAGGAGGCGCCGAAGCGTCGCCGTCCGCGCCGGAAGCGTCGTCCGCGTCCCGAAGTGATCGCGGCCCATCTCAAGGACGACGAAGGGAAGGGCGAGGAAGAAGCAGACGCCGACTCGGGCGATGACGAGGGCTCCGAGGAGGCCGTGGAGGCGCCGGTGGCGGAGAAGCCCAAACCCAAGGCCAAGAAGAAGCCCAAGGCCAAGGAGAAGTCCAAGGCCAAGGAAAAGCCCAAGGCCAAGGCCGAGGAGGAAGCGGTTGAGGCAGCGGAGTCGGAGGACGACGGCGAGGAAGAGTAGGCCGGTCGGACACGACCCTGGACCTCCGCACCCCGGAGGGAGCGGGCGGCGCGCACTCCGCGTGGCCCTACGAGGCGGCGGCATCCGGCAAGACGGGCCCGCCGCCTCTTTTCACGAACCGGCGCAGCCGGACATGACGACGAGCGAGAACGACGATGAGTGAGACGACGATGATCAGCGCGAAGGATGTGAAACAGCTCCGCGACATGACGAGCGCGGGAATGATGGATTGCAAGAAGGCGCTCGAGGAAACCGGTGGCGACATGGAGAAGGCCGTCGACCTGCTTCGGGCCAAGGGTGCTGCCAAGGCGGCAAAGCGAGCCGAGAAATCCGCCAACGAGGGCGTGATCGGCAGCTACATCCATTTCGACAACAAGACCGCGGTCATTGTCGAGGTGAATTGCGAGACCGATTTCGTTGCCAACACAGACGACTTCAAGGGGCTGGCTCGCGATCTGGCCATGCATATCGCTTCGACCGCGCCGCTCTCGGTCTCCGCCGACCAGATCGATCCGGCCGTGATCGATCGTGAGCGCGCCGTTTACGTGGAGCAGGTGAAGGAAGAGGGCAAGCCGGAACACATCGCCGAGAAGATCGTCGAGGGCAAGCTCAACAAGTTCTTCAAGGAAAACACCTTGCTCGCTCAGCCCTTCGTGAAGGACCCCGACAAGACCGTAGAAGAGCTCATCACAGAGGTTTCGTCGAAGACGGGGGAGAAGATCGAGGTGGCGCGTTTTTCGCGGATGAAGGTGGGGGAGAAGTAAGATCCCCAGCGCCTACACGACGTCTGTACTCGAGACCGACGAGCACGCACAGGAGCGAACGATGACGGACGGTCCCGACCTGTTGTATCCGCGAGTGCTGCTCAAGCTCTCCGGCGAGGCACTCGCCGGGGAGCGGGGCTTCGGGATCGAACCGTCGGTGGTCGACCGGATTACCGATGAAATCCGTTCGCTGGTCGAGATGGGTGTGTCGTTGGGTATCGTGATCGGCGGCGGCAACATCGTACGTGGGGCCATGGCTTCGAAGGAAGGCATGGACCGCGTCCAGGCCGACTACATGGGCATGTTGGGCACGATCATCAACGCACTCGCGGTTCAGGATCTTCTCGAGACCAAGGGCGTCGAAACGCGTGTCATGACCGCGATCCGTATGGAGGAGATCGCGGAGCCGTATATCCGGCGCC
>JAOTVL010000121.1 GCA_029863525.1 Gemmatimonadota bacterium | reverse complement strand
TTCGAGAACCTGCAGGGCGAAGTGGTGCGCGGCCAGTCCCAGGGGGTCATCACGCGGCTTCGCGCGAGCTATTACGACCTGCTTCTGGCGCAGGAACAGGCACGGCTCACGGAGAACTCCGTGCGGCGGGTCCGCGAGTCGCTGCGGGAAACGCAGGCGCTCAACAAGGCCGGGCTCACGTCGGATTACGACGTACTCCGCCTCGAGGTCGAGCTCGCGAATCTCGAGCCGAACCTTCGGCGCGCGCGCAACGCCGTGGCCCAGGCGCGCCGTCAGCTCGCGATTCAGGCCGACCTCCCCGACCACGAGTCCCTCGAAGTACGGGGCACGTTGGCCGAAATGCGACTCGACGACCTCTCCGCCAACTCTCCCGAGAATCGGGCGATCCTGGCCTTCGCCGGGATTCAGATCGATTCGGAAGACGCTGGAGAGCTCATGAGCGAGGCCGTATCGCGTGCAACGGAGATGCGCTCCGACCTCCGCCAACTCGAGCTGACCGAAGAGCTCCGTCGGACCGAGATGCGCGCGGAACAGGCGACGTACCTGCCCGAGATTTCTCTCTTCGGCAGCTACGTCGTGAGCGCGCAGGACAACGGCTCGCCGAATTTCTTCGGAATCGGCGATGGGCAGCGCGCGACTTCGAAACTGGTGGGGCTACGCATTACCGTTCCCATCTTCCAGGGTTTCAGTCGCGACGCGAGGATCGACCAGAAGCGGGCACAGGTGCGCCAGGCCCAGGCCAACACGTCCTTGGGTGCCGACGTGGCGCAGAGCCAGGTGCGCACGATCGTCGAAGCGGTCGAAGAGGCTCGGCTACGTGCCACGGGTCAGGGACTCGCGGTCCGGCAGGCGCAGCGAGGCTTCGAGATCGCAAGGGCTCAGTACGGGGAAGGGCTCGGTAGCCAGCTCGAGTTGACCGATGCAGAAGTCGCACTCCGGCAGAGCGAGTTCAATTACGCGCAGGCCGTATACGACTATCTGGTCGCGCGTGCTCAGCTCGACGAGGCCACGGGCATGGTGCCGCTCGTCGATGTCGACGCACCGATGGACGACTGACCGATGATGAGCAGCAATCCACACATGACGGGCTTGCAGGGAAGGGGAATTCTCATGAATCGATATGCGCGCGGGTTATTGGCCGCTGGCCTGGTTGGGGGAATCGTGGCGTGTGGTCCGGCCCAGGCGGATGGCACGGAGGACGCGGAGGCGACCGGAGCGTTCGTCCGCGTGATCAACGTCGAGGTAGCGCCGATCTCGACCGGGATCTTCCTCGAGGAGATCCGCCTCACCTCGGTGGCGCTCGCGAATCGCGACGTGATGCTCGAAGCCGAGGAGAGCGGTGCGATCGTCGCGCTCTATGTCGATCGCGGCGACGCCGTCTCTGCCGGTGATTGGATCGCGAAGATCGACGACCGCATTCTGAAGGCGCAGGTCGACCAGTCTCGCGCCGCCGCTGAGCTCGCCCAACAGACGTGGGAGCGACGGAAACGGCTCTGGGAAGAGGACCAGGTCGGCTCCGAGATCGCCTATCTGGAGGCCAAGTTCGCCGCCGAGCAGACGGCTGCGGCGCTGGTCGGACTCGAGCAACGGCTCGACAACACGGTCATCAAGGCGCCGTTTTCCGGGGTCTTCGACGAACGCTACGTCGACATCGGTGCGAACGTGAGCCCCGGTGAGGCCATCGGACGAATCGTCGACCTCGACCCCATCAAGATCGTCGCGGGCGTACCCGAGCGATACGCGGCGGACGTGAGGGTCGGTACGACGGCGGAGCTGCTGTTCGAAGCGCTCGGCGGAAAGCGCTACGAGGCGCCGGTTCGCTACGTGAGCGCAACGGTCGATCCTCAGAACCGCACCTTCGGGATCGAGCTGGAAGTCGAGAATCGGGATCGCGCCATCAAGCCGCAGATGGTCGCCAACCTCTCGGTCGTACGGCAGCGGCTCGACGACGTGATCGTGGTGCCTCAGGATGCGCTCGTGCGCGTCGAGGACGGCTACGTGGTGTTCGTGCTGGGCGAGCGGGATGGATACCAGGTCGCGGAGGCTCGTGAGGTCGAGGTCGGACCGTCACGCCGCAACCTCGTGGTCGTAAGGGCCGGCGTGTCTGAGGGTGAGCGGTTGATTGTGGTGGGGCACCGGTCGGTCGCGGACGGCGACCGGGTCAACGTGGTGGGGGGCTGAGGAGACGACCATGAGTGAGAAAGACGGCGGTCAACGACAGATCGAAGGCTCACCCGACCGGGGCGCGATCGAGACGTTCGAGGAGTTCGGTCCGACGAGCTTCGCCATCGAGCATAAGACGTCGGTACTCGTGCTCCTCTTCATCATCGGGATCATGGGCGCCCTGGCCTACCGGGCTACGCCCAAGGAGTCGTTTCCCGAGATCGCCGTGCCGATTCTCGTCATCAACACCGTGTATCCCGGAGTTTCGCCGGCCGACGTAGAGAGTCAGGTCACCCGGATCCTCGAGGAGGACCTTTCGACGATCAGTGACATCAAAGAGCTCACGTCGACGTCCGTCGAGGGATACTCGAGCATCACCGCGGAGTTCGACACGTCGGTCGACCTCAACGAGGCGACGCAGCAGGTGCGTGAGAAGGTGGATCTGGCGAAGGCGGACCTCCCGGACGACGCCGAGGAGCCGAGCATCGTGGAGATCAACTTCTCCGAAGTGCCCGTCATGCGCGTCAACCTCTCGGGCGAATACGGTCTCGTTCGGCTCAAGGAGATCGCGGAGGAGCTTCAGGACCGTCTCGAGACGATTCCAGCGGTGCTTCGAGCCGACCTCCGGGGAGGTCTGGAGCGAGAGGTGAAGGTCGACGTCGATCTCTCGAAGATGAACTATTACGGTGTCGCGCTCGAGGACGTGGTGGACGCCATCCGCTCGGAGAACGTCAACATCCCTGGGGGCTCGATCGACGTGGGCGCCACGAAGTATCTGGTGCGCGTCGATGGTGAGTTCGACGACCCGACGCTCATCGAGGACCTCGTGGTCATGGTCCAGAACGGCCGTCCCATCTACGTACGTGACGTGGCCGACGTGGACTTCGGCTTCGCGGAGCGGGAGTCGTTCGCGCGAATGGACGGACGGGCGGTGGTCACGCTCGACGTCGTCAAGCGTTCGGGCGAAAACATCATCAGGACCGCCGACCGCGTGCGGGCGGAGGTCGAGGCCATGGCGCCGCTCTTTCCCCCGACGACGGAAGTCGCGATCACCTCCGATTCGTCGGAGGACATCGAGGATATGGTGTCGAGCCTCGAAAACAACATCATCAGCGGCCTCATCCTCATCGTCGGCGTGCTGCTGTTCTTCCTGGGCGCGAAGACGTCGATGTTCGTGGCGATCTCGATCCCTGGGTCGATGTTCCTCTCGTTCATCGTGCTGAACGTGATCGGCGTCTCGATGAACATGATCGTGCTGTTCAGCCTGATCCTCGCGCTCGGCATGTTGGTCGACAACGCGATCGTGGTGGTGGAGAACATCTACCGCTTCCTCGAAGAGGGCTTCGACCGAAAGACCGCGGCCAAGAAGGCGACAGGGGAGGTCGCGCTCCCGATCATCGCGGCGACCGCGACCACGTTGGCCGCGTTTGCGCCGCTCCTCTTCTGGCCTGGTGAAGTCGGTGACTTCATGGGCTATCTGCCGAAGACGCTCATCATCACGCTCACGAGCTCCCTCTTCATGGCGCTCGTCATCGTGCCGACGCTGTGCGCAATGTTCATGAGGCTCGACGGCGAACGCGGGCCGCCGCTCAGACCAGCGGCTCGTTGGACTCTCATCGGCGGCACGGCACTCGCGTTCGTGCTGATCGCGGGGACGAACCTGCTCACGGCCGGGATGCTCGCGGGCACCGCGGCGGCGGTGTGGGCGCTCTATCGCTTCGTCCTCGCGCGTGTCGCGCGTCGTTTCCAGGATCGGACGCTACCGAACGCGATCGAGCGGTACGAGGGGATTCTGCGCTGGGCCCTCGAGCACCGACTCGTCGTGCTGAGCGGCACGTTGGTCGCCTTCGTCTTCGCGGGGCTCTTGTTCGGCCGCTTCGGCGCGGGCATCGAGTACTTCCCGGAGAACATGCCGCCCGGCCAGTTGCTCATCAACGTAGAAACGCCGATCGGTACGCGGGCCGACGAAACGGACCGAATCGTCCAACGCATCGAGAACGATCTGACCGGGATCGGTGGTCGAAGCGACTGGGAATCCGTCGTCGCGACCACGGGCGGCGGCGGAGGCGGTGGAAACCCGATGGGCGGGGGTGGGTCGAGCGGGCCGGAGTCCGGCTTGCTCTCCGTGTCGCTCGTGGATTTCCAGGACCGTGAGCGGGACGCGTTCGAGACGCTCGCCGAGATGCAGGCCACGATCGGCACGGACATCGCAGGCGGCACCATCGTGGTCGACAAGGTCGCGGAAGGCCCGCCGCAGGGCGCGCCCGTCAACATCGAGATCGTCGGCGAAGACATCTCCGTGCTTCAGCGGCTTTCGGATGACGTCCTTCGCACCCTCGAGAACTCGGCAACGTATCCGAAGCTGGTGGGACTCGAGAGCGACCTGGACGACGCGCGGCCCGAGCTCTCGGTCAACGTCGATCGCGAGAAAGCGGCTCTGTACGACCTGAACACAGCCAAAGTGGGCAATGTCATCCGGGGGGCCATCAACGGCATCGAGGCGGCGAAGTATCGGACGGGCAACGATGAATTCGATATCGTGGTCCGCCTGGCCGAGTCCTACCGAGACGAGCTCGAGGGCCTCCGCGAGCTGACGATCATGGCCGAGGGCGGGATCCAGGTGCCGCTCGTCTCGGTCGCGACGTGGTCGGTGGAGGAGGGCGCGGGCGCGATCCGTCGAAAGGACCAAGAGCGGATGGCGACCATCACTTCGGATGTCGCCGCCGGGTACAGCAATAACGCGGTGCTCGCCGAAGTGCAGGCGATCCTGGCGGATTTCGAAGGGGCGCTCCCGCCGGGCTACACGATGCAGTACACGGGCCAGTCCCAGGAGCAGGACGAAGCGTCGGCGTTCCTGGGCGGGGCCTTCCTCACGGCTCTGCTACTGATCGGCTTCATCCTGATCAGTCAGTTCAACTCCGTGGTGAAGCCGGTCATCATTTTGACGTCCGTCATCATGTCGACCATGGGCGTGCTCATTGGGCTGACGCTCTTCCAGATGCCGTTCGGGATCATCAACACGGGCGTCGGCATCATCTCTCTCGCCGGCATCGTCGTCAACAACGCGATCATCCTGATCGACTACATCGATGTGCTGCGATCGCGCGACGGGATGAACCGGCGCCAGGCACTCGTCGAGGGAGGCAAGACCCGTCTGCGTCCGGTCGTGCTCACCGCACTGACGACCGCGTTGGGAATGGTGCCGCTCGCGATCGGGCTCAACTTCGACTTCTTCGGTCTCTACGGATCGCTCACGCCGGAGCTCTACTGGGGCGGCCAGCAGGCCGCGTGGTGGGGCCCGATGGCGGTCGCCATCATCGCGGGGATTCTGTTCGCGACGTTCCTGACCCTGGTTCTCGTCCCGGTCATGTACTCGCTGGTCGACGACTTCGCCGAGTTCTTTACGAGGCACTTCTCGTCGCGCGCGCGAGAACGGGAGCCGTCACATGGATCGGAATCGGCCGAACCGGGTCGGTCCAGTGAAGAGTCGACCTCGGTTCCTCCGCGGGAAGTCGAGCCCGAGCTGGAGCCGGCGGGTGCCTACCGCATTCGGAGCCGTGCTCCGGGGGTCCTGAGCCCACAGCCCGAGACTGGTTGATGCGTTGGACGGTCACCGCCGGGGCGGGGTGCCTCGCCCTGGCGGTGTTCCTCGCTCCGATCTCCGGCGTAGCAGCGCAGGAATCCAACCTCGGAGCGCTTCGCGTGTTCTTCGAATGCCGCGGGTCCGCATGCGACCAGCGACAGTTCAGGACCGAAATCGATTGGGTCAACTGGGTGCGGGATCGTCGAGACGCGCAGCTCCACGTCATCGTGACGTCTCAGGACACAGGTGGGGGCGGGGACCGCTACGAGCTCGATTTCATTGGGCTCGAAGAGCTCGAGGGTGTCGACGATCTGCTCACGCTCACCACCTTCGGCACGGACGTGAGGGACGAGGAGGTCAGCGGCCTACAACGCGTGCTCTCGATCGGACTCGCCCGCTACTCGATTCTCGTCGGTGCCGGGGCACCGGTGGATCTCGTCCGTGTCGAGCGTGGAGCGGAAACCGACCGTCTCGTAACGTCCGACGAGGTCGACGACCCTTGGGATTTCTGGGTCTTCGAAGTCGACGCCGGGCTCGACCTGAGCGGCGAGACGTCACGGCGCCGGCGCTCGTTCAGAGGAGGCTTCGACGCGAGCCGGACGACCACGACGTGGAAGTTCGAGTTCGAAGCCGGAGGTAATTGGAGAAGGAGCGAGATCGAGCTCTCGGATAGCACGATTGTCGACAGCAGGAGGGATTGGGATACCGAAGCACTCGTGGTCTATGCACTCGCCGATCATTGGTCCCTCGGCGGACGGGCCGAGGTTTCCGCCGCGACTCGTACGAACCAAGACCTCAACGTGGCCGCGGGACCTCGGCTCGAGTACAGCGTGTGGCCGTATGAAGAGTCACCGCGTCGCTCACTCTCGGTTCGGTACGATCTCGGCGTGCGCTATTTCGACTACGAGGAGGTGACGATCTTCGGGAAGACCGAGGAAACGCGCCTGGTCGAGCAGCTCGAGATCGCCCTCACGCAGCGACAGCCCTGGGGCTCGGTCTTCGCGAATGCCGAGGCGTCTCATTATCTCCACGACCTCGGCAAATACCGCATCAGCACCGGAGGCTTCCTGTCGTTCCGCGTACTCCGAGGACTGAATCTGAACGTGAACGGTCGGGCCTCGTGGATTCGCGATCAGCTTTTCCTCTCCGGCGACGTGAGCGACGAAGAGATTCTGCTGGAGCGTCGGCGCCTTCAGTCCAACTTCGACTGGGACGTCGGCATGGGGTTTTCGTTCCAATTCGGTTCGATCTTCAACAACGTGGTCAACAACCGATTCTGAACACATCACGGCGGGGACAATGAGTCGACCTGTCCCCAGCGGCGGGGATGCCGGACCAGACGCCGAGGCGCTCGTCGCGAACGCGATTCAGGATCTCGTCGCGGCGCGTCTCGGGCGCGGCTTCGTGCCCCTGGCGCTCCTCTTCGGTGTTGGCGCGGTCGACGTCCTCAGAGCCGCTCCGGGCGGGTGGCTCCTGGCTGGCGGTGCGCTCTTCGCGAGCGGTGCCATGTTGGCGTGCGGTCTTCGGATCGTGCAGCGGTCTCTCTCCCGCCCCGACCGGCCCTGGATGGAGTTCGCCATGCTCACCAGCGTCGTCCCGCCCGTATACGCGCTGTATGTTCTAGGATGGAGGGGCCTACGAGCCCTGGCCGAGGGCCTGAGCTCGGTGGGGGTGCTCGTTGCGGTGCTCCACGTCCTGGTCGGGGTATGGCTCTTGCGGAGCTGGATGCGCGTAGTGGAGATCGAGCGATTGGTGGAGGTCATGTCGGTGCATTCCGAAGGGGAGGGGACGTCCTCGTGAGGCGAGGTCCTGGGCGCCGTTGCATCGGCCTGTGTGCCGCGATGCTCGTCTTCCTCGGCGCCGCCGAGGCGGAGGGCCAGACGGCGCGGCAGGGGCTGTTGACCCTCGAGGACGCGCGGCTCTTCTACGAGATCGTGGGGTCGGGCGAGCCGATCATCGTCATCCACGGTGGGCCTGGACTCGATCATGCGTACCTTCGACCGGGTCTCGACGCGCTCGCAGCGCGGAATACGCTGGTGTACTACGATCAGCGAGGGACCGGGCGGTCCTCGGCCGAGCTCACCGAGTCGGTCATCGACTTCGACGCGTTCGTGGATGATGTAGACGCGCTGCGCCAGGCACTCGGCTACGAGCGCGTGAGCGTGCTCGGCCACTCTTTCGGGACTCTCATCGCGCTCGAGTACGCGCGTCGGTATCCAGACCGGTCCCGTGCGCTGATCCTCATGAATCCGGTGGAGCCAGGCTCCCGCCATGCCGAAGAGACCGCGAGGCGCTTGGCCGAGCGGACGCCGGCCGATGTGACCGCCGAAATGGGCGAGATCCGCGCGACCGAAGCGTTCGCCGCGCGTGACCCGGCAACACTCAGTCGTTTCTACCGGCTCGCATTCCGTCGGATCGTGCGGGACGCGACCGTCATCGATCTCTTGAGCCTCGACCTGGCGTCGACGACGGCTCGGCAAGGCCAGGACGTCGCGCGGCTGCTCGGCACGAGCCTCGGCACCGTGGAGTGGTGGGACCGACTCACCGCGATCGGCACGCCGACGCTGATTATCGCGGGGCGACATGACGCACCACCGTTGGCCATGGGACGCGAGCTGGCCGAGGCACTCCCCATGGGGACGTTCGAAGCCCTGGACTCCGGTCACTTCCCGTACGTCGAAGATCGCCCGGGGCTCCTGTCCGCAGTCTCGAGCTTCTTCGCCACGCTGCGCTGACGTGGTCGGTTCACCGATTCGGCGCGTCGCGCTGGTGTTGGTCGGGTACGCGGCTACCGGATGGCTCGTCTTCCACTTCGGCGGGTGGCTTCGCCGGGTCCTGGTGCTTCCACCCCTGTTCGACGAGCTACTGCGCGTCGGCCTCGTGGTCGGCGTACCGATCGCAGCCGTGCTGGCCTGGTACTACCCGCGCCTGGGGCACGGCTCGACGGCGGTGGACGACGGTCCGCCCGGGGGTGCGGGGGAGGCGTGAGGATTCGGTCGCTCCACGCGGAGGATTGGCCGGTCGTTCGAGAGATCTACCGAGAGGGAATCGAAAGCGGGCACGCGACCTTCGAAACGTCCGTGCCCTGCTGGGAGAGCTGGGACAGCGCCCGCGATCCCCGATGTCGGCTCGTCGCGGATTCCGAAGCGGGGGTGGTCGGTTTCGCAGCGTTGAGTCGAGTTTCGAAGCGCGACGTGTACGCGGGCCTCTGCGAAGTGATGGTCTACGTCGGTGCGCAGGCCCGGGGGCAGGGAGTGGGGACCGCGCTTCTCAAGGCACTCGTCGAGGCGTCCGAGGCCGAGGGTATCTGGACGCTCGTCGCGGGCATCTTCCCGGAGAACGTGGCGTCGATCCGAGCTCACGAGCGCGCTGGTTTCCGGATCGTCGGACGGCACGAGCGGATCGGTCGGTTCCACGACGGTCGGTGGCGCGACACCGTGCTGCTCGAGCGCCGCAGCGAGGTGGTCGGCGTCGACTGACGGGTCGGCGTCGACTGACGGCGGATCAGGGTGTCACGTTCACCGCGTAGTTCGTGGTGAATTCGATGAACTTCGAGACCTCCGTCATGTCGCGACCCACGAAGCGGATCGTATGTGAATCCACTCGCTCGACGATGGGGAGGTACGCGAGGAGCTCCGCGGGCATGTAGTTCTTGAACGAGATCTCGAGCTCTACGGGTCCTTCCATCCGATACGGCCGGAAATCGCCGAGGCGCCCCAACGCCGTGCGGACGCGCGCTCTGATCAGATCGTACGAAGCTTCCGGCATGATCGTGCGCGCCGAGTGGAACCCATAGCTCCATTTCACCACTGCGCCCTCCATGTCGCCGACGATGCGCCGGGCCTCTTCGATCGTGGCGTCGTCGCCGGAGATCATGACCACAGGCACGCCGAAGTCTCCGGCGATCGCGGCGTTGATGCTGGCCTCCATCATCTCGATCCCGTTGATGCGAACCGAGGTCAGATTCGCGCTCGAGATCGTGTGCGCGCGCACGCCTTCGGTATTCGCGGTGCTCGCGTGGTAGCCGATGAAGATCGCCGCGTCGAAGCTCTCGTCGATCCCCTCCATCATCATCAACGGGCGAGGCCACGAGCGGACGACCTGAATGTCGGACGGGAGCTGTTCGATGAGCAGATTCTCTCCGTTGCCGTGCGAGTCCGAGACGAGGATCTCGGTCGCTCCCATGGCGCGCGCCGCGGCGATGGCTGCGTTGACCTCGTTGGTCATGAATTGCCGGAAGCGACCGTACTCGAAGCCCGACGGGCCCAGCTGATCGCCCGTGACGGCGCCTACGACTCCCTCCATGTCGGCCGATATGTAGACCTTGAGCCCGTCCTGAGCGGAAGCCGGGTGGACCGTGAAGCCCACCGTCAGGGCCGTGCAGATGGCGGCGCGAAGAAGGATGCGGTTCATGAAGCCTCCGGTGTGGGCGCGGCGCGAGCGGCGGCCGCGCACGAGTTGACGATGGACGCCGCAGACACCACCTCGTGGATGTCCGCGACGGAACGGCCAGCCTGCCAGTACTCCGTCGAGCCGGCGGCGTCGAGGGCGGTGCGTTTGAGCGTCCACGCGGACCGGAGTGCGTAGAGGCTTCGCATGAAGTGCTTGGTTCGCCTCCCGCGAAGCATCCACTTGGCGATCGGCCCCGCCTCGAGTCCGAGGCGCTCGACGTACGGCGTGTTGATGACCGCCACCGGGACGCCGGTGAGGCGTTCCGTGAGGACGATGTCGTCTTCCTCGGAGTCCACGATCGCCTGCTTGTACGGCTCACTCGCCTGGCATTCGTGGGTCGCGATGAAGCGGGTGCCCATCTGGACGCCCGCATAGCCGATCGAGAGGGCATCCACGAAGCC
>JAOTVL010000025.1 GCA_029863525.1 Gemmatimonadota bacterium | reverse complement strand
CTCGACCGCGGCCCGATCGAGCGCGCGCCCCCCCCCGAGAAAAGCGTCTGCCGGGAGTCGACCAAGCCAGACATGGGCATCGGTCACCGTGACTTCGGTGCCGCCGTTTCCGTAGCAGATCGGCCCCGGCTGGGCGCCGGCGCTCTGCGGCCCTACCCGAAGCGCGCCGCCCGCGTCCACGCGTGCGATCGAGCCACCGCCGGCGCCTACGGTATTGATGTCGATCACGGGAATCGCGGCCGGCTGCCCGCCGATCGCGAATTCGCGAGTCCGCAGTGGACGGCCGGGACAGAGGGAAACGTCGGTGGACGTGCCGCCCATGTCGAAGGACAGGACGGATTCGTGACCGGCCCTCTTCGCCCAGGTTAGGGCGCCGACGACCCCGCCCGCCGGTCCCGACAGGACCGTGTGCACCGGCTCGGAGCGTGCCCGCCCGATGGGTAGCGCGCCCCCGTTCGAGCCCATGATCGTAATCCGGTCCGCGCCGGCGCCCTCTGCGAGTCGGCCCAAGTAGCGGTCCATGATGGGTGCCACGTATGCGTTCATCACGGTCGTCGACGTGCGTTCGTACTCTCGGAACTCCGGGAGCAGCCGGCTCGAAACCGAGAGCGGTAGTCCGAGTCCCGCCAACGCGTCTGCCACCGCTTCTTCGTGCGCCGGGTTGGCGTAGGAGTGCAGGAGCGTGACCGCCACCGACTCCGCCCCGTGAGCCCGGACTTCGCTCAAGAGCCCAGCCAGCCTGTCGGCGTCGAGAGGCATGACCTCGTCGCCGTCGGGTCCGAGTCTGCCCGGAATCCCGAGGCGGTCCTCGCGTGCGACGAGGGGTGGTAGGCGGTGTCCGACGAGCGCGTACAACTGCGGCCGGTTCTGGCGTCCGATCTCGATGATGTCCTCGAAGCCTTCGTTCGTCACGAGGACCACGCGCGCCCCCCGGCGCTCCAGGAGCGCGTTCGTCGCGACGGTAGACCCATGAAGGAGGGTGAATCGGGACCGGTCGCCCAGGATCTCGCGGATACCCTCGAGCACCGCACGAGACGGATCGTCGGGGGTCGAGAGGACCTTGAGCGTCCGGATGACGCCGTCTTCCAGGAGCACCAAATCGGTGAACGTGCCCCCGGTGTCGACGGCGAGAATCGGTATGGTCGCTCCGGGCCGATCCGACGTTGACGCCCCCTGCGGGCTCTTGGACATTGGGGCGCTCATCGCGCGCCCCCGCGACACCCCGAGTTCATGCAGCTCTTTCCGTCCTTCGATCGATTCTCGTCACTCGCCGCCCAGGCCAACCTGGTGCCGGTGTGGAGAGAGTTCTTGTTCGATGTAGACACCGCCGTCACGGCGTACGCGAAGCTAGCAGAACCGCCCTTCGGATTCCTCCTCGAGTCGGTGGTCGGTGGAGAACAATGGGCGCGGTACTCGTTCCTCGGCACGCGGCCCTCCTCGGCGTGGCGGCTTCATCGAGGAGCCGTGAGTGAGTGGACCCCCCAGGGCGGGTGGGTCGAGGTCGAGGCCGGGGACCCCCTCGACGACTTGGACCGACGGCTCCGTGAACGCACCCCGGCGGAGGTGGACGGGCTCCCCCGGTTCTGGGGTGGTGCCGTCGGATATTTCGGGTACGACATCGTTCGGTCGATCGAAGCGTTGCCCGAAGAGCCCGAAGACGATCTCGGCGTACCGGACGGTCTATTCGTCTTCACCGACGTCGTCCTCGCGATCGACAACCTGAGGGGCCGCGCGATGGCCATCGCGGCCGTCCCGGTCGAGGCGGGGATGTCCGTTTCGGATCTGCGCGCGGCGTATGATGGGGCGGCGCGACGCACGGAGGAGTTGGTGCACGAACTCGGTCGGCGCGCCGCCCCACCACCTCTTTCCCTCCGAAGCGAGTCCGAGGAGGATCTGCGCTTCACGAGCTCGATGGCTCGAGAGGAGTTCGAAGCGGGCGTCGAGCGAATTCGTGAGTACATTCTCGCCGGTGACGCTTTCCAGGTCGTCCTCAGCCAGAGACTCGGTTTTCCCCTGCGCTCGACGCCCTTCGAGCTCTACCGAGCCCTGCGTAGCCTCAATCCTTCGCCGTATCTGTACTTTCTCGAGCTCGACGGCGTGGCGCTGATCGGGAGCTCGCCCGAGGTGCTGGTGCGCGTCGAAGACGGGACCATCACGCTGCGCCCCATCGCGGGGACTCGGCCACGGGGGGCGACACCCGAGGAGGAGAGGAGGCTCGCGGAGGATCTGCTAGCCGACGAGAAGGAGCTCGCGGAGCACCGCATGCTCGTCGATCTCGGGCGCAACGACGTCGGACGCGTCGCGCAGTACGGTACGGTCACGGTCCCCGACCTGATGGTGGTCGAGCGCTATTCCCACGTGATGCATCTCGTGAGCCAGGTCGAGGGAAAAGTCCGAGACGGACTCGGAGCCATCGATGTCTTCCGCGCGTGCTTTCCGGCCGGAACGGTCTCGGGGGCTCCGAAGGTCCGAGCCATGGAGATCATCGACGAGCTGGAGCCGGTGCGACGGGGTCCCTACGCCGGCGCGGTCGGTCACTTCAATTACGGCGGCGCCAGCATGGACACCGCGATCACGATCCGGACCGTGCTCACCAAGGACGACGTCGCCTACTTGCAGGCGGGAGCGGGGATCGTGGCGGACTCGGACCCGGCGACCGAGTACGAGGAGACGATCAACAAGGCACGGGCGTTGCTGCGGGCCGCGGCCATGGTGACAGGGTCGGCGGACTGAAGCGACGGAGGGCCCCAGTGTCTAGGCGGCGGTCGCTCGCGAAGGCGCCGGAGTCAGGCAGTTCCGAGCTTCTCGTAGAGCATCGCCAGTGCCCCGATCCCCTTCTCGTAGTTGTCGATGGGCAGCCACTCGTCCGGGGCGTGGAGGTTGCACCCCGGCAGGGAGAAGCCGACCAGGAGGGCGGTCGCATCCAGGCGCTCCTCGAATTCCACGACGATCGGAATCGATCCTCCGCCACCCATCGGGACCGGCTTCGTACCGAACGCCTCCTCCAATGCGTCGGCCGCGGCCTCGAAAATCGGGCCCAGCAGGCTCGCCTTCCAGGGCCGACCCCCGTGAAGCTCGCGGACTTCGACCGTGACCCCGTTCGGCTTGATGGCCTCGACGTGTGCTTCGAGCAGAGCCCGGACGTGGTCGGGATTCTGATCCGGCACGAGCCGAAAACTGATCTTCGCCATCGCATGGTTCGGCAATACGGTCTTGGCACCCTCCCCCGTGTAGCCGCACAAGATCCCGCAGACGTCGCACGTCGGGCGAATCCAGAGCCGCTCCAGCGTGGAGTATCCGTCTTCACCCGTGAGCGCAGCGACCCCGAGCTCGCGAGCGAACGCCTCATCGGAGTGTGGAAGCTCCGCGATCTGGCGGCGGGTCTCCACGTCCCAATCGACCACTTCGTCGTAGAACCCCGGGATGGCGACCCGCCCTTCGGCATCGTGCAGTGACGCGATGATCTGGGAGATCGCGTTGCCGGGGTTGGTCACCGCGCCCCCGTATTCTCCGGAATGCAGGTCGCTGACGGCACCGTGCACGTGAATCTCGAAGTAGGCGAGGCCACGGAGTGAGAAGAGGAGGGAGGGCAGCCCCTCGGCGTACATGCCGGTGTCCGAGATCAGGACGACGTCGCAGGAGAGGAGCTCCGCATGCTCTTCCACGAAGGGCACGAGGTTGGGCGAGCCCACCTCTTCTTCACCTTCGGCCAGGACCACGACGTTGATCGGCAGCGTCGAGCCCGTCGCGAAGTGCGCCTCCAAGGCCTTCACGTGCATGTAGAGCTGGCCCTTGTCGTCGGCGGAGCCGCGAGCGTAGATGCGCCCATCGCGCTCAGTCGGCTCGAACGGAGGGGAGGTCCAGAGCTCGAGGGGCTCGGGCGGTTGAACGTCGTAGTGCCCGTAGATCAGGACCGTGGGTGCCTCGGGTCCCGCATCGCGCCACTCGGCGACCACGATCGGATGCCCGGGCGTGTCGTGGATCGTCGCCTCGAGTCCGGCCTCTTCGGCCCGTGCAGAGAACCACTCGGCGGCGGCTCGAGTATCTCCATCGTGCTCTGCCTTGGCACTGATCGACGGGATCCGCAAAAAGTCGTAGAGCTCGCTACGAAAGCGACCGAGGTTGTCGTCGATGAACCGCAGGACGTCGGACATCGGATGGGGGTTGGGAGGGAGTGCGGCGGGCTTTGTCGCGCTACCCCGCCCCGAACGGTCAGATGAGGGTCCGGAGACCCCAGCGGTAGATGAAGGTCACGAGGAGCGCCAAGAGAGCAGCCCCTGCCATTCCGCCGAAGCTGAGCGCGAGCGGATCGTACAGGTGAACGATTCCGACGCCGAGCATGCCGCCGATCACCGCGCCGAAGGCTCCCAGGACCGCGATGATCTGCGCGTGACCGGGCTGCTCCTCGGGCCGGCTGATCACGGCTCTCATTGCCAGGCCGATCGCGGCGCCCATGATGATCCAGATGGCGATGCCGATCCAGTTCTGCATATCGATACGAGGTTCGGGTCGTTTCTCGGGTGGCCGAAAAGTGCTCGAAAAGTTATTCGAAGGCCGCGCCCGGAGCCACCCTGGACCTCCGTTTGACGGAGCCGTTCGCTTCTAGTCGATTGCGGGATGTCCGACGAGATCATCGACATCACCCGATATTTGAAGCGTGAGCCTGCTTCGGATCTGCCACGCGGCACGATGGCGCTTTGGGGTGCTCAGGGTGAGCGATCGAGGCTCGCGTTGCCTCTATGGCGGATCATTTACCTGGCCCAGGCTGAACGCGCTCTGATCGCGTGGTCCGAGGAGGGCCGCCGGGATGACGTGACTCCGTTCGTCATACTCGACATCGGTTCCGATCCGGCGCGTCAGGCGCTGGATCCGGGGTTCATCCCTCGCTTCGATCCGGACGAGGGGCCGACCCTGATCGACTTCGAGGCAGAGGGACTCGTGGTCTACCTGGGCTCGCGTGCAGGGCGTACCTGGACCTTGGTCGTCGATGGGGGTAGCGGGCGGGAGGAGGCTTTGGCTCGGCCGGCGCGTGAGGACATCCTGTTCTTGGCGGGCGAGTGCGCTGGATTGTTGTTCCTGAGGGACCTCGCGAACGAGGTGGACTCCGATCCGGAGGACCCGGACAACGACCCCTAGGGGGCCCGTATGGGGGCCTCCGCGCCCGCGTAACCCGGATCCACCCTAGGGTCCGTCCCGCTCCATCCGTCGCTTGAGCTCCTCCAGCGCAGCGTCGACGTCCAGCTCCTCCGGTCCCTCGGACTCGTCCAGCTCGATCCTGAATTCCGAGCCCTCATCGAAGTCGATATCGGAGAATGCCTCCGCGGCTTCTGCGCTCGCCTCGGTGCCCTCGATCTTCTCGGCCATGCGATCGAGCTCCGCGAACAAGTCGTCCGCGGCCGAGAGCGTCTCTCGCGCCCCCGATCGGCCGGTGGTCGCCTTCAGCGCGGCGCGTTTCTCCTTCGCGTCTTCGAACTGGGCGTACATGCCTTTGAGCGTCTCGCTGCGGAACGCGAGCTCCTCTTCGAGCGCCGTGACCTTCTTGCGAAGCACCTCGCGGTGGTTCTCGACCTTAACCGCGTATTGAGCGGCGAGCTTCGCCGTTTCGGGGTCGTCGATCGCGAGTGCCATCGTCTCCCGGCGCCGGGCGGTCGCGGCCTCCTTGCTGAGGCGCTCGATGTCGGAGGTCGCCTTCGCGATTTGATCTTCGAGGCCCGATACCTGTGCCTTCTCGTCGACGATCTCGTTCCGCATGCCGACGAGGAGCTTGTCGGCGGTTTCGGAGACCTGATCGCGGTTCAGCTCCTTGCTGAAGTTGTCCAGAGCCTCTTTGAAGGCGTTGCGCAGGTCTTCGAACATGAGTCGTACCTCTTCAGCTCCCTCGGGCCGCGGGCTCCGGAGCTCGATCGCTTGGGCCGTTGCCGGACCGAACAGGGGTCGACCTCGAGGGTCGACAGAACGATCTTCGCACTCTCAGTACGAACAGAGTGGTACGGAAGCTTCAGTTCAGGAAGGGCTCGATCCGCTGGGCGAAGGAATTCCGTGCCCGGTGCAGACGGCTTTTCACCGTTCCCAGATTCACCCCCGTGATCTCCGAAATCTCCTCGTAGCTCTTGCCCTCGAGCTCTCGGAGTCGGAAAACCAGCCTGTGGTGCTCCGGAAGCGTCTGAACGGTGTCCTCGACCAACCGACGGAGGTACCGCTTCCGGTAGAGGTCGTCGGGTCGCATCGAGTAATCCTCGAACTGGATGGGACGATGGTCGTCGTCCCAGTTCCCCGTGAGGCGCTGAAACAGCACGAGAGGGCTGCGTGAACGGTTGCGCAGCTCGTTCTTCGAGAGGTTCCCCGCGATCGTGTAGACCCACGTGGAGAACTTCTTCGAAGTGTCGAAGCGGTGGAGATGACGCGTGACTCGGATGAACGCCTCTTGGACCAGGTCCTGAGCCCGGTCGGAGTCACCCGTCTTCCGGGTAATGAAGTGTACCAGGCGGTCCCGGTAACGATCGTAGAGACGCTGGAAGGCGCCCGGCCGGCCCTCCAGGTGCGCCGTGACGAGTTCCTCATCACTGAGGTCCTCGAGCGGGCGCTCTGCGACTGTCTGGCTCACGTTCTCAGGATTTGCGTTGACCATGGGTCACCTTTGTCCGAGTTGTCGGAGCCAAGCGCGATCAGATCCGAAAAAACTTGACATGTAAGATGTTTCAAGTCGGCGGAGCGTTCAAGGCGTCGACGGCGATCCGTCGATCCGGATCGGGCGGTTCTCGATTCCGATCAAGGTCCCACCCTCCGAGACGCCCTCGTACAGCGCCCGCTCCGGTGGCGGCACGCGGTCCGTCGACCTCAACGCTTCATCGGCGGCCGCCTCCATTTCACGGGTGACCTCTTCGTCGATACGCGCTAGCACCTGCGACTCGATCCCCTTTCTCTCCAGGTACGTCTCGAACAGCCCGATCGGATCGCTCTTCCCCCAATGCTCGAACAGAACGGCGGGAAATGTCTCTCGTGCTTCGCGCTCGTCGTGGGTTGCGTGGCCTCCCATGCGGAACGTGTCGGCGATGATGACGGCCGGACCGCGACCCATCCGACACCGTTCGGACGCGATCTTCGTGGCCGCGTACACGTCGAGGACGTTGTTGCCGTCGCAGATCCAGGCGTCGATGCCGTACATGTCGGCCCAGGCATGGAGATCACCGGCTCCATGGATCTCGGCGGGGGTGCCGAGTGCGACCCGGTTGTCTTGGACGACGAAGATAGCCGGCAGATCTTGAACCGCCGCGAAGTTCATCCCTTCGTGGCACGCCGCGCATTTGGTCGCTCCGTCGCCAACCCATGTCATTGCGACGCGTCGCTCCCCACGATTTCGAAACGAGAGAGCGACGCCGGCCATGATGGTCACGCTCGTTCCCATGTGGCTGATCGGCTGGATGATCCCGGCCCCGAGATCGCCGATGTGCAGATCGCGGCCTCCGTTGGGCGAATCGGATGTCGCAAGATAGCCGCGAAACATGTCCGCGAGCGGCATGCCCATCATGTGCAGGGCCCCGGCATTGCGAATCATGGGCGAGACCACGTCACGACTCGGATCCAACGCGCGTACGGTCCCTACCGTGACGGCCTCTTCACCGGTGCCCAGCCACGCCTTGGATATCACACCGGTGCGCACCCATCGCTTGAGGCCGATGTCGTGCAGACGGGTGCGGAGGAGGTCACGGTAGAGGGAGAGCAACTCCTCTCGAGACAAATCGATGACGATCTCGAAGCGGTCGGGGTCGTCGCGGAGGCGCTGCTCGTAGGCCTCGACCCGGGCGGGATCAGCAGCCCAGTCGACGTATTCTGGGGGGTCGAATGCGGGGTATCGCCTCATCCCGCAATGTAAACGAGAAACGGGGGAGGCGAAGGGTCTCGACGGTGCTAAGAACCAGCCCCCCCAGGGTGGACCACCGAGATTTCCTCCACACTCCCCCGCTCATCATCGACCGTGGCCGACGCCTCTATATAAGGGCCGCCTCCCGGAGTGTCACTCTCATATTGGTACGTTTGCGAAATTCGGTCGATCGCAAATCTCCTCGTGCGATTCGCGCCGTTGATCCGGGACACCGCCTCCCCGAGATTAGCGCGATCGCATCCGCACGCTGCCGGGCGGACGACCCTCCTCGAATCCCCAGCGCCGACCTCCGTTGACGGACACTCCCGCGGCTCCCGACTCCACCGGTGTACGGAGGGTGCAGGCCGTGGTCGCCCTTCGACTGCTCGAGGTCATGCGAGACATGGATCTGCCGGGGGAGCTCCTCGAGGACGAGGATCCCACGCAGACGATTCCGCGCCGGTTCGGGTTGAGTGACGTGGTGGAGCGTCAGATTCGGACGTTCAAGGAAGACGTGAGAAAGCGCGTGCGGCTCACGGACGAGGAGGTGCAGGGCCTATTTCGCTTCGTCATTCGTCGGCCCGACAGTCCGGCCGTATTTCACCGCGTGGGGCGCTTGTTAGCGGACCGCGCGCGTCCCTCTCCGTGGATTCGCCTCCTGCCTCGGTCGGCGCAGTTCGCGATCGCCCGGGCCCGGGCTCGACGGCTTTTGAAGCGGCTCTTCGGGCGATCTCTCGGGGGCTTCGCCAGGGGGCCGTTCACGGTGGAGGCCAGGGCGCACCTCTTCATAGACACCGACCCAGGGGGCGACGCGTGTCACCTCCTGTCGGGCTTTACGGAGGAGGTGTTGGAGCAGACGCTCGGAGGGACCGCACGGGTCGAACACACGCTTTGCCAGGGGCGTGGGGACGATCTGTGCCGTTGGGATGGTGAGTTGGTGCGGCCGCGCGCGACGGTGGTCGAGCCAGCCGAGAGAGTGGACGAAGATCACGACGGCACGGCCGTCGAGGCCGCCGAAGCCCGGGTGGGCCGGCCGGCGCCCGATTTCACGCTCGACTCGGACGAGGGCGATTCCGTGACGCTTTCCGATTTTCGGGGCCACAAGGTCGTGCTGTACTTCTACCCGAAGGACGACACTCCGGGCTGCACACTCCAGGCCTGTGACTTCAGGGATGCACTCCCACGCTTCGACGGCGTCGATGCGGTCGTGCTCGGGGTTTCGGCAGACGATGTCGAATCGCATCGCGTGTTCCGCGAGAAGTACGACCTGAACTTCCCGCTGCTCGCCGACGTCGGTGGATCGGTGTCCGCCACCTACGGCGTTTGGGGCAAGCGAATCGTCCACGGCACGCCGCTCATGGGTATCGAGCGGAGCACCTTCCTCATCGACGAAGGAGGTGTGGTGGAGCGGGTGTGGCGCGACGTGAGTCCCAAGGGTCACACCGAGATGTTGGCCGATTTGCTGGGAGCGTAGCGTCTAGCTGCCACCTTCGCGCAGCTGCCCGCAACTAGGTGACGAGTACTCGATGGACCCGGAAAACGCAGAGGTCCTGCACGACGGTTCTTCCCTTCGCCCTCGCGGCTTCGACCTCTTCGGGGGCGACGATTCCGGTCTGTAGCCAGATCGAAGGCTCGTCGGGTCGATCCATTGCTTCGCGTACGATCTGTCCCGCCTCGGATGACGGACGGAAGAGCAAGACGAGGTCGACGGGCTCGGGCACATCCGACAGGGTCGGATATGACCGTCGCCCGAGCAGTCGGCGAGCGTTCGGGTTCACGGGGATCACGTCGTACCCCTTCGCCGCCAGGTACGAGGGCACCCTCCGCGCGGCCTTCTCCAGATGTCTCGAGAGACCAATCACGGCGATGTGTCGGGCGTGCTCGAGGAGATCGATCACATCCTCGGCCGACGGATTGGCATCGTCGGACGACGCCCCAAGGAGTCGCGAGATTTCGGCAATTCGGTTCACGGGCCGCGAGCTTACCTGTACGACCCGCGTCTACGCAACGGTCACCGAGACTTGTTGCACCCTGCCAGCCGTGCGAGAATTTCGCCCCCTTGGCCACGCATCCAGTCGCGGCGCCAGGTCGCTCGCCCCACATCGGACTACGTATGGATCCTCTGATCGTCGGCATCACGGCACTCCTCCTGGGTGTCACCTTCGGTTTCTTCGTGGGGCGCGGCACAGGCCGGAATTCGGCGCTGTCGGAGGGTCGTGCCGCCGGAATCGAGGCCGGTCGACTACAAGGACGGGCCGAGGGCAAGCGAGAGGGCTCGGAAGAAGGCCGCTCGGAGGGCTTCCAGGAGGGGCGTCGGAAGGGACTCGAGGAAGGCCGCGCCATGGGGCGTGCCGAGGGGCGGGCTGAGGGCTTGGAGGAGGGCCACGCCAAGGGGTTCGAAGAGGGCCGCGTGGCCGCAGGAGAGGAGGTTCGTGGGGAAGAGCGCGAGGCAGCTCTGGTGGAGGCGATTGGACGAGTCAGCGCCTTCCTCCACGGCCAGGTCGGGGAGCCGCTCTCGGGGGTCACGGGGGAGAGCGACCAAGAAGAGCTCCTCGAGCGGATTGCCCGGGCTCGCGGAGCGCTCGAGGACCTGGACTTCTTCATCGCGGAGCGGAGCGAGGTCCGACAGGGGTCTGACCTGACCAGGCTCGCCCAGAGCGTCTCTCGTGAGTTCGCGGGAGATCACGACGTGGGCGTCCGACTCATGCTCGTGCGGGCGACGGTTCGTGCAGATGTGAACCCGCCGGCGCTCATGGACGCGCTCTACCTGGTCCTGCACAATGCGGCGCGGTTCGGCGGGGGGGAGACGATCGACCTGACGGTCGACGAGGTGGGCCGCCGCGCGGTGATCGTCGTTCGGGATCGAGGGAAGGGATTCAGCGAAGAGGCGTTCAAGAGGGCCTTCGACCCCTTCTATTCGACTTCCGATGAGGGACTCGGTCTCGGGCTCCCCCACGCACGGAAGCTGGTGGAAGCGATGGGCGGAGCGATCGCGCTCAGGAACCGGCCGGATGGTGGGGCCGAGGTCGAGATGTCGTTCCCGGTCTCCGGGTGAGGCCGACGCCAGCTACGCCGATCGCCACAAGGCCGATCCCGAACCACCCCAGGGCGGAGAGTCCCTGAGAGAGGAGGAGCGTCGCAAGCACGCCGGCTACGACCGGTTCGACCGCTGTCGCGATCGATGCGCGGCTGGCGTCGATCCGCGACAGCGCATCGAAGAAGAGGAAGTGCGCGACCGCGATCGTGAGGAGTCCGAACACGACGAGTAGCGCCCACGCGGTGGTCGATCCTGGCCAGACGACCGGGCCCGACGACAGCGGTACGACGAGGGCCAGAAATCCGACGGATCCGAGCGTGCTGTAGACGACCGTTCTGACGGAGCCGTAACGGGGAGCGGCGAAGCGACCGAAGAGGGTATACGCCCCATACGACACGCCCGCCAAGACCCCCCACACCACGCCGGCGTTCCCGAAGGTCGCGGTTACGTCGTCCGCCCCGAGGACCGAGAGCCAGACGCCCGTGAGCGTGACCACCAAGAGCGCGATCCGGGTCCTGTTCGGCCATTCGTCGAGGAGCGGACCGGACGCGGCAGCGACGACGGCCGGTGCGAGATAGAGCATCGCGACGGTCGATGGCACGCCCACGGCGTCCGTCGAGAGCTGGTACGCGATCTGGAATACGCCGACCGCCAAACCGCCCGCGAGGCCCAAGACGGTGAGTCCCCGCATGTCGATTCTCAGGGCGCGCACGTTTCGAAGGGAGACGATCGCAACGAGGATCGCTCCGCCGACGAGCGGACGCAGAAGCGCGAGGCTCTCCGGCGGCACGCCCAGCCGGAACAGGTTGACGGCGAATATCCCGGAAGAGCCCCAGAGCGAGGCGGCAGCCACGGCTTCGACGTAGCCGATCAACTGCTGGCGCTCTTGGCCGTGCACGCTTCAGGCGTACCCGTAGATCTGGTAGAGCAGGATGTAGACGACGAGTCCCGTGACCGACACGTAGGCCCATACGGGAAAGACGAAACGGGCGAGACGCTTGTGCTCGGCGAAGCGTTCCCGATGCGCCAGGTATAGCAGGCGTACCACGAAGGGGACCACGACCACCGCGAGGGCCATATGGGAGATCAGGACCGACAGGTACACGGTCCGGGCGAGGCCCTCTCCGGCGAACTCGTGCGTCCCGGTCAAGAGAACCCGGGTCACGTAGAACATCAGGAACAGCACAGATGCCCCCACCGCCGTCAGCATCGCCCGGCGATGGTTGTCCACGACCTTCCGCCGGATGAAGTAGAAGCCGGTGGCGAGCGCGACCGCGCTGGTCGCGTTCAGCGTGGCGTTCACGAGGGCGAGAGCGTCGCCCACTTCGGCGGTATTCATTCGGACGGAAGGGGGTCCGGGTCGATTCTGCAGGATTCGGGTGCGGCGACGAGCGTGCCCGGGTGCGTCAGACTCCGGCCGCCTCGAGGTCACGCCCTGCTTCCGGTCGTCGCTCGAGAGACTCTCCGGCGACGGTCGAGACGTAGACGAGGACGCTGAGCAGCATCGCCGCAACCAGGGTGTGCGTCGAGACCGGAACGACCGCGAGGATCGTGAGGACCGAAGCCACCCCCAACCCGACCTGGAGCACGACCAGAGCGGCAGCGGCGACGAGCCACCGACGGAGGCGGCCGGGAACGTCCGAGCGGTAGGCCCACCAAACGACGCCGAGCACGGCTGCGGTCGTCACCACGGCCAAGACGCGATGCGTGAAGTGAGAGATGATCTGGATGTTCACGAGGGGTGGCACCACCTGCCCGAGGCAGAGCGGCAGGTCGGGGCACGACATGCCGCCATCCGTGTGCCGAACCAACGCCCCGACCACGGACTGTCCGAAGACCAGCCCCGCGGCGACACCGGCATAGAGCCTGAGCGAACGGCCGACGGCCGGCGCACGAGGTGTCAGCGCCGAGTCCGGTCGAGAGGTTGCGGCCGCCAGTACCGTGGCCAGCGCCAGGAAGCCGAACGCCAGCGTGAGATGCGTCGTCGACACCATATCGGGCAGTCGGTAAATGACCGTGAGACCGCCGAACACGGATTGCACCACGAGGAGTCCCATGCCGGCGAGGCTCGCCCGGAAGATCCTCGGACGAGTCCCGGTCTCCTGCTTCGCGAGCCACGTCGCGAGGCCGAACATGAGCACCAGGCCGCCGGCAACGAGGCGATGGAGGTGTTCCCAGAACACTCCGCCGGTCATCTCCGGCACCATCGTGCCGAAGCAGGTGGGCCAGTCCGGGCACGCCAGGCTCGACTCGGTGGCGTGCACGACGCTTCCGAGGAACAGGAGGGCGAGCGTCCAGACGACCGAGACCTTGAACGCACGTGCGTGGAGCATGATCTCGATCAGCGGGCGGCGACGGGCTCGGCTTTGGACTCGACAGTGGGCGCGACGTTCGGGGCCTCGCCCGACGCGCTTTGAGCTTGTCGTCGATAGACCTCCAGGGAGAGGACCCCCTGCTCCAACCATTCGAACTCACCGGCCAGGAAGCGCTTGGAGAGGGCGTACGTAGCAGCGTCGTCATTCCGGAACAGCGCACGGAAGCGATCGCTGATGCGCCGCCGGGCCTGCCTGCAGAATGTGTCGGCGAGCACCGCCGCACCTTTCTCGCCGCTTCCGCGCTCGGCCAGCGTCTTCGCCCGAACGATGGTGGCGGTCATGACGAGGAGCTCCGCACCGATGTCGACGATGCGGCCGAGGACCGCCTGCTTCCTCTCGAGGCTCGGCCCGAACCGGGCCATGGTGTAGAACGTGGCACGCGCGAGTCTTCGGGAGGTGCGCTCTACGTACCGAGCGTGCTTCGCGAGTCGCCCGAACTGTCCGTACTTCGGCCAGAAGCTCCAGCCGAGGAAGCGCGTTGGGTACCACCAGGCGTAGTGCAGCCCGGCCTTCACCAATGCGGCCAGCTTGGCTCCGAACGAGGCCTTGGGGTTCACGAGGTCCCCCGCGACGGAAAGGTGCATGTCCACCGCCTCCCTCGCGATGAAGAGGCGCATGATCTCGGAGGAGCCCTCGAAGATCGTGTTGATGCGCATGTCCCTAAGGAAGCGCTCGATCGGGTACGGGGTCTCACCGCGGGCCAGGAGCGATTCGTGCACCTCGTAGCCGCGACCCCCCCGGACTTGCAGGGCCTCGTCGACCAACGACCATCCGGTCTCGGTCGCCCACATCTTGGCGACAGCGGCCTCGAGCCGAATGTCGAAGTGCCCGGTGTCGGACATGGCGCCGATGAGCTCGACCAGGGACTCCATGGCGAACGTGTCGGCCGCGATCTTGCCGAGCTTCTGTGCAATCGCGTCGTGCTTGCCCACCGGCAGGCCCCACTGCACGCGGGAGTTCGCCCAGTCGCGAAGCATGTCCATGCACCCTTTGCCCGCGGCGGCGCAGAAGGCCGGAAGCGCCAGGCGTCCGGTGTTCAACGTGATGAGCGCGAGCTTGAGCCCCTTGCCTTCACCCCAAAGGAGGTTCTCGCGAGGGACCTTGACGTTGTCGAAGCGGAGGACGCCGTTCGAGAGGGCTCGGAGCCCCATGAACGAGCACTCGTGCAGCACTTCGACGCCATCCCATTCGGTCTCGACTATGAAGGCGCTGATCGGCTTCCCCTTGGAACCATCCTCCGCCGGCGTCCGGGCCATGACGACGATGATCTCGGCACGCGGCCCGTTGGTCGTCCACAGCTTCTCGCCGTTGAGGATCCAGTGCGAACCGTCTTCGGAGAGCTCCGCGGTCGTCGACATGTTCGCGGGGTCCGAGCCGACGTCCTGCTCGGTCAGCGCGAACGCGGACAGGGCTCCCTTCGCCAACCGTGGGAGGTAGCGGTTCTTCTGCTCTTCGGTGCCGAATTTCAGGAGCGGGCCCGGAACCCCGATGCTCTGGTGCGCCGACAGGAACGCTCCGGTCGAGGCGCACCGCGAAGAGACGATGGCGAGCGCGCGAAGGTACGACAGTTGCGAGAGGCCGAGGCCACCGTACTCGGGTGGGGTCTTGATGCCGAACGCCCCGAGCTCGGCGAGTCCGTCGAGCACTTCCTGCGGGACGAAGCCCTCACGGTCGTGCTTGTCGCCATCGATATGGTCCCGAGTGAACGCTTCGAGCTTCGCGAGGAAGACGTCCGCTCGCTTCTGCTCCTCCGGATCGGGCGTGGGCTGCGGGTAGACGAGATTTAGATCGAACCGGCCCTCGAAGAGCGCCCGCGCGAAACTCTCCTTCTCCCAATCCTTCTCCCTCGCCTGCTCCGCGACTTCTCGAGACTCGTGGACGGTCGCGAGCTTCTTGTCTTCGGCCATGGATTCCCACCGGCTGAGGCTGCGTCGGGCGGCTCGAGGGCCGTCTTGGAATCTAATCCCTGGAGGCGCCGTCCGGGGCATTCATGTTCGACGTTTCCCCGGGCGTTTCCATACCCCGATCGGTCGGCGGGGAGCCTTCGCTTGGCGGACAGGGTGTCCCTCGCCTCCCGCCCATGGGAGCCTTCAGGAAAGCAGGAAGTCGGCGATCTCGTCCGAGCGGGCGACCGCGTCGTTCTCCCCGATCTCCATGAGCGCCCCGATGTAATCGGGCTGGAAGAGAATGAGACTCAAGACGTCGGGGCTCTTCGTCTCTCGCGTCCCCAATCCGCGCGTGAGGAATCGGAACGCGCGCGGGAGCTGCGCCTCGAACTGGCCGGCGAGCTTGCCGAGATCCTGCGAGGGACGGAGGACCAGTAGTTTCACGGTCTCCAGGCCGTGCCGCTGCTCCGGGGGCAGGCTCTCGAGGAGTCGGTTCAGCCGCTGGAGGCGCAGTGCGTCGTTGTCGAGCAGATCGAGAAAGACGGCGTTGAGAAGCACACCCAGGACTTGAGCGGGTGGGGGGTATCCCGGGACCGCCGTCTCTTCGGCTTCGATCGGTCCCTTGGGATACCGCGTCGAGATCGCGAGTACGTGGCGCGAGCCCAAGTGCAGCGCGGGAGACAACGGTGCCGTGAGTCGGATCCCACCGTCACCGTACCATTGGTCTCCGAGGCGGATGGCGGGGAACAGCAGCGGTAGGGCCGCCGACGCCATGATGTGTTCGACCGTCATCTTTCCGAGTCTTGTGACTCTGTGAGGGCGTTCCCATTGTTCCACTTCCCGGCCCTGCAGCCACGTCACAGAGCCGCCGGTCGAGTAACTCGTCGTGCTGATCGCGAGCGCCTTCAGGCGCCCCCGCGCGATGTTGTACTCGACGCCGGTGAGCTCGCCGTCGATCGCGTGAAGCGCCTCGGCCAGATAGGTGCGGAGCGGGGACGTGTCGACCAGGCCGCGCACCCGCGAGGTACCCCTGACGCCACCCCCCCCGAGCTGGCGCAGCCAACGGGCGCTGTTGACTGCTAGGGAGCGAGCGTCGACGCGAAAGACGTGATCGACCGTCAGGCTTTCCCAGAGATGCGATAGCTCCCTGACCGCTTGGAGAAAAGTGCCGTGATGAGAGGCCAGCAGCGCAGCGTTGATCGCACCGGCCGAGACGCCGGTGATGTACGGGATCTCCAGCTCCGGGAACCGTCGAGCGAGGCAGCGGAGGAATCCGACCTGATACGCAGCACGCGCGCCCCCACCCCCCATGACCAACCCGAGATCCTGCGGGCCGGGGATACGCCGCGCGTCGGGGGCTGGCTCGATCGTCGTGAGTGGCGGCCGGGAATCCACTTCGCTGGCGGTGGGAATGTCGTCAGCCCACGATCGGTCGGCCGATCGCCAAGACGCCCGCGACGATCAGCCCGAGCGCGAGCAACGAACCGACGAGATGGGGTGCGTACCCCTGCTGGTCCGGTGGCCTCCGCTTCATGACCCCATGGACCACGTGGGCCACCGCCGCGGCGAGGATCATCATGACGATGTGGCCCCCGAGTTGCGGATAGAAGGTCCCGGTGAAGAGCAAGGCGACGCCGAGCAGGACCATGAGGTCGATCGTGCCGGCAAAGGCCGCCGACAGGACCCTCATGCGCTTGTCGTACGGCCGCCCCGTCGCGAGCCCGTAGGCCGCGTTCACCACCACGGCGAGCCCCGCGAGAAGGACGAGGTATCGGAGTCCGGAGTGGGCATATAGAAGCATGACGGTCTTTCGGTTCGAGAAACGGAGAGGCGGCGAGATCCGCGGGCATGTCGCGTCCCGATGACCTCGCCGGAAGAAACGTCGTATCTGGTCATCGCGCCATGGTCGGATCGATCTCGTTTCTTCCCGATCCGACCTCGATCAGGCGCGCCTCACCGAGGCCGCTCTCGATGGTCCAGATTCGAAGATCGTACCCCCCGGCCGGCACTCGCCCCAGTGCGAACGCGCCGTCGTCCGCCGCAACCGCGGCGTACGGAGCCTCGGTCGCGAAGATCAGCGCGGTCATCCCCGGGTGAATGTCACACAGGACGTCGTAGCCGCCCGCCTCGGTGATTTCGACGCGAAGTCGCTGGCCGGGGCTCGTGTCGTCGTCGACGATCGTGGAGTCCCGGGTAATCGAACGAAGCTGGACGTTGTGCGTCAGCGCGCCTTCGGAGTTGATGAAGGTGACCGTCCCGCCTACGGGGACGACCAGAACCCGCGGGGAGAACTGGAGTCCGAATTGATCTATGACGGCTTCTTCGGCTCCGACCCTCGGGGCCACCGGTGTATCGTCGACCTCGTTCGGGGTGTCGGCGCCCGCCGAGCCCTCCTCGGCATCGGTAGCCACGGGGGTGAGCGTGACAATCGAGGGCACGCCGCGAGTCGCTGCCGGCGCCTGGCCGAAGACTCCTGCCTCGACCTCGGCCGGCTCATGGGCGGCGGGCGCCCCGTCGGGCGAGGCGCCCTCCTCAGCGCAGTTCCAGACGGCGAGGGACAACGCCGAGAGCCCAAAGAGCCGGACTCTGGACGATCGGCCGACGGCCCGACGCCCCCTCAGCGATCCCTCTCGGCGCGCGCCTCTTCGAACAGGCGTCGTGCGGTCCGAAGCTGTTCTCGCTGCGTCTGCGTCGGCGGATACAACGTCGCCTGGCGCACCGCACCACCGTTGAGGTCACGGTAGACTCCACCCACGAGGCGTGACGCCGCGCGGAGCTTCTCGGCCGGAGTCGCCGGCATCTCGTTCCCCCCTCCGAAGAACCCACCGCCGCCGCCACCGCCGCCCATCCCTCGGCTCTGCATCACCTCACGGATGTCGTTCATCAGGGTCAGAGCGTCAAGCATGAACCGCTCCCGGCTCTCGTACATGGCCACGCTGATCGGCATGTCGGGATCTCCGCGGACCTCGATCTGGGCTGAGCCGGTCGCGCCCGAGGCAGAGACTGTCACGGTGAACGTTCCAGGTGCGACCCAAGGTCCCCACTCCTCGATCGACCGTGGGAGCCCGGGCTCGTTCCACCGTTCCCAGCGGTCCTCGTCGCCTGGAATCCCATGGCGCAGATCCCAGTTGACCCGATGCGTGCCGGCTGTGCCCGGGACGATCATCTCGCGCACCAGCGCGCCCTCGTCGTCGGTCACGGTCAGCATCGCATCACCGCCACCCGAAGCGAGCCTGTAGGTGATCGGGACGCCGTCCACGGGGTTCTCGCCCGCGAAGGGCTCCTGCCCTCGGTACGACGTGTCCTTCTTGTAGACCTTGAGGGTGCCGGTCGGGACGGAAAAGACGGTGACCGGTGCGCTGGCGGAGGCCCACTCGGCGATCGGGCTGGTGTCGTCGAGAATCCAAATGCCCTGACCGTGCGTGCCGAGTACGAGATCCTTCTCCCGCGGGTGGATGAGGATGTCGTCGTAGTGGGTCGTGGGCAGGTTGGGGATCTTCGCCCATGTCGCCCCCGCGTCGGTGCTCGCGAACGCATGGTGCTCGGTGCCGACGAAGAGCGTCGCGGCGTTATCGGGGTGCTCGATCACATCGTTGACCACACCCACGGTCGGTAGCGTGGCGTGAAGCGGTTCCCACGTCACTCCGAAGTCCACGGTCCGATACAGGTACGGACGGAAATCTCCGTCTCGGTGCCCGTCGAACGCCGCGTATGCCGTTCCAGGCGCGCGGGCCGAGGCGGTAATGCGGCTCACGTACGTCCCGTCCCTGATGCCCGGCACATTCCGCGACACTTCGGACCAGGTCGCCCCCGCGTCCCGGCTCACCTGCAGGTTTCCGTCATCGAAGCCGACCCACAGGATCGTGGCATCGAGAGGAGACTCGTCGAGCGTAACGGCTTCGCCGAAGGAGCTCGTACCGTCATTGCGGGAGATCTCGATCGCGCCACCCTGGACCCCCATGATCGAGAGGGTGTCCCGGTCGATCCCTCGGCTCAGGTCCTCGGTCCAACTCCAGCTGCCGCCACGGTCGTGCGAGGTGAAAAAGCGGTTACCGGCAACGTAGAGGACGTTCGGGTCGTGCTCGGAGAGCATCATCGGCGACGTCCAGTCGAACCGGTGGCTCATACCCAACGGCTCCGGTGGGGAGATGTCGAGCATGTCGCCCGTCTGCGTGTCGTAGCGGAAGTAGCTGCCACCGTTCGAGCTACCGTACGAATACCTCGCGTTCGTGGGGTCGGCCTGCCAGTACATGCCGTCTCCAAAGCCGTTCTGCATCCAGTCGTCGTTGAGAATGCCCGCCCAGCGGCGCGTCTCGGAAGGACCGAAGAACGAGTGGTTGTCCTGGAGACCACCGTAGACCCAGTACGGATCGCGCATATCCACCGCGATGCCGTAGAACTGAGCTACGGGGAAGTTGTTGATTCGGCGGAAATTGATCCCGCGATCATAGCTCTCGTGCAGTCCCGCGTCGCCGACCAGATACAGGTGCTCAGGATCCGACGGGTCGATCCAAAGCCCATGGTGATCCGCGTGTATGCCGACGTCGTACGTGGGTGCGAGCGCGATCGGTGTGAAGGTCCGGCCGCCGTCGTCGCTCACGAACGAGCGAGTAGCGAGGGTATAGACACGCTCGTCGTCGGTGGGATCGATGAAGACGTGGGAATAGTACATGGGCCGGATGTTTTGCCGGTTCACGCGCTCCCACGTCAGGCCCCCGTCCTCTGTGCGGTAGAGGCCCTGGGTCTCCTCGTCCGCGGTCTCGACCAAGGCCATCAGGACGCGGGGGTTCGACTCGGCGAGCGCGATCCCGATGCGGCCCTTGTCGCCCTCCGGCAGCCCTCCGCCGAGCTCGTTCCACGTCGCACCTCCGTCCACGCTCTTCCATATGCCGGACCCCGGACCGCCACCGTTGAAGCCCCACGCGCGGCGCAGGCGCTGGTAGGTCGCGGCGTACACGGTGTTCGGGTCCGACGGGTCGATGGCCATGTCGATCACGCCAGTGAACCGATCGACGAAGAGAACCTTGCTCCAGCTCCGGCCGCCATCGGTGCTCTTGTAGACACCCCGCGCTTCCGAGTCCGCCCAGAGGTTCCCCAGCGCTCCGACGTACACGACGTCCGGGTTGGTGGGGTGAATGACGACCTTGCCGGTGTGACGGGTCTCTTCCAGACCCAGATGACGCCAGGAATCACCACCGTCGTCCGAGCGGTACACGCCGTTGCCGTACGACGTGGACTGCCGGTTCTGTTGCTCGCCTGTGCCGGCGTACACGACCCGAGGATTAGAGCGTGAGATGGCGATGTCCCCGAAGGTGCTCACGGGCTTGTCGGCGAAGACATTGGTCCAGGTGTGCCCGCGATTCGTGGTCTTCCAGAGGCCACCCGACGCGGTGCCCACGAGAATCGTGGACGCGTCGCCGGGAAGCGCCTCGACGTCGTGAATCCGCCCACCGGTCACGGCCGGGCCGATCGCGCGAGGATAGAGGGACTGCATGTCCTCCGTGGATATGGCGGCCTGAGCACGGACGGTACCGGGCACGGCGACCAGCAGCGTTACGCCCGCCAGGGCGGCGAATGCAAAGCGTCGAGTACCGTGGTCATTCATGGCGATCTAGCTCCTCGTCTGTGTCGTATTCGCAAGCGCCTCGTTGACGATCGCGATCACCTCATCATCCATGTCGTCCGCGCCGACCATCCAGAGCAGATAATCCGGCGCCTCGCGGGCGATCTCCTCGAGCGGTCGACCCTTGTGCTTGCCTCTTCGGAAGACACGCCCCTCCTCGGGAGGGCTGAACCAACGGTCGAGCTCCGTCCGTGTCGGAGCGTACTCCTCGCAGTAGGCGTGCAACCCCGCAAGGTCACGGGGAACGTGAGGGTAGCGCCGCAGCTGCGCCCCGAGCACCCCGGCCGACGTGCGGATGTCCCCGAGCGCCGTGTGGGCTTCCTCGTGGTCGCGCTGCAGATAGAAGCGGGCGGCCGCCGACAAATCCCGAGGCTCTTCGCGGTGGAAGATGTTCTGCATGTCGACCACGAAGCGCCCTTCCATGTCGAAGTCGACGCCGCACCGGTGGAACTCGTGAAGCAGCATCGGAATGTCGAACCGCCGGACGTTGAAGCCCGCCAGGTCGCAGTCGTCGAACATGTCCGCGAGACTCCGCGCCGTGCGACAGAACTCCACTTCATCGGCGACGACGGCGTAACTGATGCCGTGCACCGCGGTGGCTTCGGGCGGAATCGGAATCCCGGGATTGAATCGGCGCTCCCGTTCCAGGACATCGCCGGCCGGCGTGATCTTGATGAACGCCAGCTCGATGATACGGTCGTTCTTCAAGTCGAGACCGGTGGTCTCGAGGTCGAAGAACACCAGGGGTCGGTCGAGCTCGAACGGTAGCTTCATGAGGTCACGCAGGCGCCCGATGCGGCGCATCGAGGCCGAGCGTCAGTCGCTGTCCTCCCGCTCCAGACCGAGCGCCTCGAGGACGACAGTCTCTTGGTTGCGCGCGTGGTTCGACGATTTCCCTTCCGCCGGGCTCGCACGCTCGGGTCGTGCCGCGTAGGACAGCGGGATCTTCCGCGGCACCACCGCACGCAGTCTCGGACCGACGAAGGTGAGGCCACCCATGTTGCGTGGCTCTTCCTGGGCCCAGACCACCTCTTGGAGATTCGGGTACTGCGACATGAGGTCGTGGAGTGCCGGCTCGGGGAACGGATACAGAAGCTCGAGTCGTCCGACCGCGACGTGTGCCGCGTCGCCGCGACGGTCGTGCCCCTGCAGGTCGTAGTAGACCTTGCCGGAGCAGAGCACGAGTCGGGTGATGGCGCTGGGATCGTCGACCGTCGGGTCAGCGATGACGTGCCGGAAGTTCCCGGTGGTGAGCTCGGCGACGGTGGACGTGGCCTGCGGATGTCGGAGCAGGCTCTTCGGCGTCATGACGATCATCGGCCGCTCGGGGCGCCTCAGCGCCTGGCGTCGGACCATGTGGAAGTACTGGGCGGGCGTCGTCGGATACGTAACCCGCATATTTTCCTCCGCGCACAGCTGGAGGAATCGCTCGAGTCGCGCGCTCGAATGCTCGGGTCCCTGCCCCTCGTACCCGTGGGGGAGAAGCAGTGTGAGCCGGGAGTACTGCCCCCACTTTTGATGTCCCGAAGAGAGGAACTGGTCGATCATGACCTGGGCGACGTTGACGAAATCGCCGAACTGAGCTTCCCACAGCACGGCGTCGTTGTCACAGGCGACCGAATAACCGTATTCGAAGCCGATTACCGCCGTCTCGGTGAGCGGCGAGTTGTAGACTTCGAACGGCGCCTCGGCCACCGCGGAGAGAGGCATGAACTCTTGTCCGGTCTCCACGTCGTGCAGGACGGCGTGCCGATGGCTGAACGTCCCTCGCTCGGAGTCCTGCCCGGTCAGCCGTACGGGGATGCCTTCCATGAGTAGGCTCCCGAAGGCGAGCGTCTCGGCGTGTCCCCAGTCGAGGGACCGGTTGGGCCCGAACTCGCTCGCCCGGCGGGCAAGTTGGCGCCAGAGCTTCGGATGCGGCGTGAAGCCCTCAGGAACGTCGACCGTCGCCGCGTTGACCCGCTCGAGGATCTCGAGCGACACACCCGTCGTCTCCGGTACCACGGGCACTTCCCGCTCTTCGTCGGGCCCGTCGTCCTCGACCGGCGAGTGCTCGCGCACGCGGTCCTGGACGTCGCGGAGGCGCGCGGTGATCTCGTCCTGGATGTCGGCGACGTCTTCCTCGGTGACGACCCCCTCCTCGACGAGGCGATCGGCGTAGATCGCCCTCACCGTCGGGTGATCGTCGATCACCCGGTACTTCACCGGCTGGGTGTACGCCGGCTCGTCCCCTTCGTTGTGGCCATGTCTGCGGTACCCGACCAGGTCGATCACGAAGTCGTCGTTGAACTGTCGTCGGAACGCCATGGCCAATCGTACCGCGCCGAGGCATGCCTCGGGGTCGTCGGCGTTCACGTGGACGATCGGGATCCCGTACCCTTTCGCGAGATCGCTGGAATACACGGTCGAACGACCCTCCGCGGGGTCCGTCGTGAACCCGACCTGGTTGTTCACGATGACGTGGACCGTGCCACCGACGTCGTAGCCGGCCAGGCGCGCCATGTTCAGGGTCTCCGCAACGACGCCCTCGGCGGCGAAGGCCGCGTCCCCGTGAATGAGCACCGGTACGACCGAGTCGAAGTTGGGCCTGTCGCCGACCGAGAGGTCGGCCCACTGCTTGGCCCGCGCCATCCCGATGACGACCGGGTTGACGAACTCGAGGTGGCTCGGGTTCGGGGCGAGCGTCACGCGGATCGTTCCCGCCCCTTCGACGTCGCGCGTCCCGCGCGCTCCATGATGGTACTTCACGTCACCGGTGCCCTCGATATCGAGCTGCCCGCCCTTCCGGGAGGGGCCCTCGAACTCGGCGAGGAGGTCACCGTAAGAGACTCCGACCGTGTGGGTCAGGACGTTGAGGCGACCCCGGTGGGCCATCCCGAGCACGACGTCCTCTCCGCCGAACCGAGCGGCGTCCTCGAGCACGAGGTCGAGCATCGGCACCAGCATGTCGTTGCCCTCGACGGAGAAGCGCTTCTGACCGAGGTAGGTGCGGTGCAGGAACTGTTCGAGACCCTCGGTCGCGCTGATGCGTCGCAGCAGGTCCCGCCGCTTCTCGTGCGACAGATCAGGCAAGTGCTCGCCGGCCTCTACGTGGTCCCAGAGCCAATCGACCTTGACGTGATCGTCGAGATGCTCGAACTCGTATCCGATCGAGCCGGCGTAGATCTCACCAAGCGCGGCCAAAGCGTCGGCAACCGTGCGATCCGCCGACCCGTTCTCGGCGATGATCAGCGATGCCGGCAGCTCCTTCAGCTCCTCGGTCGAGGTGCCGAAGAAGGCGGGCGACAACTGAGGATGGCCGGGCGGCTCGCTTCCCAGCGGATCGATTCTGGCGAGCCGATGACCGTGATCGCGAAATGCCTGGACGAGCGCGGTCGCTCTGGACACGACGGGAAGGAGCTGTTGCAGGCGATGTGCATGGGATGCGGCCACATCGGCCGAAGAGGGCTCCTGCCTGAGCTCCTGGCCGACGGCCTCCGTGGCCGCCCGCGCGGGAACGCTCGCGGTATCCGAGCTGGCAGCTTGGCCGTTCGACGTAGGAGGGGGCGCCTCGGCCGCGGGAGCTCGCGGAGTAGCCGTCGGCGCATCCGGAGCGGACGGTTCGGCACGGCGCGCGCCTCGCGACTCGACCAACTGGTCGGGAATCAGGAGTCCCTCGGCGATGGCGAGCGCCCCGCCGTTGTCGAAGAGCCGACGCCACTCAGAGGAGACGGCGTCAGGATTCCTGGCATATTCCTCGAACATCGCCTGCGCATAGGCGATGTTCTGACTGTCGAAAAGGGTGTCGTCCTTCACGGTCCGATTGCCCGGTCTATTCTGAGGATTCTACCGTCCTCGTCGGTCGATAACCTACCGTAATTCATCATTTCGAACCATCGAATGCCCTCGCCATCTATGGGAGCCGTGTCGACCATCTCGGAGACGCCGACCCGTCGGCCGCCGGCCCTGGTCCACCAGGAATGGGTGGAGCGCTATGCCTGGCTGGTCCAAGGCACCACGACGAGAGGGTCGGCGCCCGTTCCGTTCGATCTGGGACTCTTCTCGGGTGGGCGCCCGCGGGACGAGGTCGAGGAGCATTGGTTGGCCCTCGGAAAAGCCACCGGTATGACGACGTTGGTCCATGCCGAACAGGTCCACGGCTCGACCGTTCGGGTCTGGGACGGTCAGTCGGGCGAGCGTCACATCTCGTTGGGTGAGGATCACATCCCGTCGGGTGAGCACGGCCGCGACGCTCCGCTCGGCCTAGGTAGGACGGCACTCGTGCTCGTCGACGCGTGTGACGGACACATGACGGACCAGCCCGGCACCCTCCTCGCGGTCACGACCGCTGATTGCGTGCCGATCTTCGCCGTCGATGATGCGCGACGCGCGGTCGCAGCGATCCATGCGGGGTGGCGAGGCGCGGCCGCGGGGGTGCTCGAGCGAGGGCTGGCGTTGATGCATGCGAAGTACGGGACCCCACCGGAGGGCCTCCACGTGCACCTGGGCCCGTCGATCTGCGGCAGCTGCTACGAGGTCGGTCCGGAGGTGTTCCGGGCACTCGACCAAGAAGTACCGCACCAGCCCGAGCCTCTCGACCTCCGCGGTGTGCTCGCCGCCCGCGCGGTCCGCGCGGGCGTGCTGCCGGGGCACCTCACGGTATCCGCGCACTGCACGCGCTGCAGCGAGTCGGATCTCTATTCGCATCGGGCGGGGGATGCCCATCGGCACGTCGGATACATCGGGATTCGACCGTGAGCTCCGAGCCCGATCATCGAGTGGGCCTCTGCAGCATCTGCGCGCACCACCGTCTTACCGGCAACCGTCGCGGGTCGCGCTTTTACCTTTGTGCGCGGTCCAAGACCGACAACCGTTTTCCCCGTTACCCACCTCTGCCCGTGCTTCGGTGCGAAGGCTTCGAGCGCGGGGAGCCAGACCCTTGGGAGGAGTACTCGGATGAGTAAACCGTTCTACGTGGCGAAGGCCACGGTCGAAAAGATCGACGGCCTTCATCGGCGCGGCACCCTGGAGGACGGGACCACCATCGACTTCGGTGTGCACGGTCCCGTAAAGGCGCACTACGGCCTCGACTCCCAACCCAACTTGCCGCTGCCCGTGGATTATCTCGTGGCCGCGGCCGCGGGCTGACTACTCGGAACGCTCAACGGCGCACTGGAGGTGCGCGGGATTTCAGTTCCGGACGGTGACCTCAGCTGCACGGCCGAAGGCACGAACGAGGTGGTGGACCGGATCATTTTGCTGACCCGGATCGACGTGCATTACACGATTCGGCTGCCGGAGGGGGCGGATCGTGAGAAGGTCGATCGGGCCTTGGCCACGCACGTGGACAAGTGCCCGACCGCGCAATCCATCAAGGACTCGGTCGAGATCGGGTGGACGGCAGAGTTCGTCGAGAGCTAGGTCGACGCGAGGGAGGCTCGTCCTCTATGCGGAGAGCACCTCCCCGACCACCTCTATGAGTTCCGCACGCAAGACCATCGCCCTTTCGCTGAGTTCTCTCTGCCGACGTTGATACTCGCGTCTTCCCTCCATCGTCTCGACCCGAACCGGCTCGAAACCAAGATCTCGGAGGTCGTAGGGGCTCGCCTGCATATCGAGCATCCGGAGCTCCGCAGCCAGCTCGAAGCAATCCAGGAGGACGGCGCTCCCGATCCAGGGCATGGCGGTGTAGGCCCAGCGATAGAGATCCATGTTGGCGTGGATGCAACCCGGCTGCTCCATCTCGTGGCGGGTCGACCACTCGAGTTGGACGCGGTTCAATGGCTTCACCTCGGGGGCGAAGAACCGGTACGCGTCAAAGTGGCTGCACGCGATCGGTCGACCCTCGATGAAGGCGTCCACCTCCTCCTGTGGCAGTCGGAGTGGGGCGATCCCGGCGTGGCGAACGTCGTGGCCGCCGTAGACCATCGCCCATTCGTGGACCCCGTAGCATCCGAAGTTGGCGGGCTGGCTTTGCGTGGCGACCAGTACCTTCACGACCGTTCTCAGCTGCTCGCGCACCTGATGTGAGACAGCGCCGAAGTCGCGACTGATCACACCGCCAGCGGCCCGGTATTCCGGTGGGCTGAAGCGTTCGCGAGCGGCCGCTGAGTCCTGGAGGGACTCGGACGGAGCAGGGTGCCAGGTCTCGAGCTTCCCCGGCGAGTACATGTAGTACTGGAAGAGGAAATCGTGGACCGGGTGCGGTTCGTGGCGAGAGCGACGCTCCTTGTGTGGAAGCGTCCACCGCTGCGCGCGCTCGAGGTGCGCCTCGTCACGCGCCTGCCATTCCATGGAGGTCAGGACCTTCGCGTCGGGCGCGCGGAGTGTGATAGGGCGGGTGTCGAGCATGCCATAGGCTCGGGGGCACACGTTGGTGCGTCCAGAGCGGAGGGCGGTTTGGCAGGACGCGGGCTACGCGTCGCCCCGCTTCGGACCGTTCAAGACCGCGTTGCGCAGGTGGTCCACGATGAGATCCACCTCTTCCGAGGTCACGGCGAAGTGCGGGGTGAAGCGGAGCGAGTTCTCTCCGCCGTGGATCACCCCTATGCCTTGGAAGCGCATGAACTCCTCCGCGCTGTCGGTCCCGTACGCCTTGAATTTCGGATCGAGCTCGCAGGAGAAGAGCAGGCCCGACCCGACGACCTTGGTGATCGCCCCGTCGAGCTCGACAGACAGCGCCTCGAGCTTCTCCACGAACTCCTTGCCCCGCTCGACGATGTTGCGACGGATCTCGGGGGTGACCATCTCGAGCACGGCGGTCCCCACGTCCATGGCTCGCGGGTTGGCGGTCATGGTGTTCCCGTAGATGCCCTTCCGGTAGAGGCCGGCGGCGTGCTCGGTGAGCGCGAGGATCGAGAGCGGATATTGTCCGGCGTTCAGCGCCTTCGAGTACGTCTCCATGTCGGGCGCCTCGAGCGCCTCGAAGCCTGGGTAGTCCACCACCGACAGGTATCCGGTGGAGCGAAGCCCCGCCTGGATCGAATCGACCAGAAGGACCGCCCCATGCGCAGTGGTGAGCTCTCGGGCGGTCGCGTAGAACTCCGGCGTGATCGCCGCGCCCGGGTTTCCCTCACCCATCACCGGCTCCATGAAGAACGCCTCGATGAAATAGCCTTCGCTGTCTGCCTGCGCGAAGGCGGCCCGAAGCGCCTCGACGTCGTTCGGCTCGACCGTGATCAGGCTCTCGTGGCGGAAGGTCGCGAGGTGCTTGTGATACCCTTTGATCGATGAGTCCGAGAACTGGGCTGGTCGACCGGTCCGTCCGTGGAAGCCGCCGGCCAGGGACATCTTCTTGACCGGCTTGCCCGCGTGACGGCCGCCCTCATCGGTCATCAGCTTGGCGTTCACGTCAGAGATCCGCGTGGCCACGGAGACGGATTCGGAGCCCGAGTTCATCGCCAAGAAGTGCGTGAAGGGGCAACCACCCGCGCGGCGCTGACCGATCTCGCGCTCGAGGGCTCTCGCGAGCCTGAGCTGCGAGAAATTCGGTGTCATGACATTGGCCATGACCTGCGGCTTCGTCATGGCGTCGATGATCGGCTCGGGAACGTGGCCGAAGCCGAGCATTCCGTAGCCGCCGTTGTCGTGAATGACGGCACCCTTGGTCGTGACCACCCAGGGCCCGCGAGCGGCCATCGACACATACGGGTTCACCGTGTCATCGGCGTAGAAGTTGACCAAGTGCTCTTCGATCGCCTGTACCTGTTCGGGCTCGCCGAGCGTCATCAGCTCCGGGAATTCGCGGTTCAGTCGTTCGAACTCCTCGGTGGCGGCGTCGACCGCCTCGACAAGGTCGGGGTCGTGCGACACGAACTGACAAACGGTGTTGTCGTCGAGTCCGACGGTCCGGCGCTCGCCGGCCTTGGAGCGGATCGCATTCAGCTGCTCGAGCACACCTGCCACGGGACACCTCTCGAAAAACGTCGTGATCTAGTCGTCCGAACGGTCGAGAAAGCTCGCGAAAAAGAGTGTCGGACGGGAGCGCTGCAGATTGACGCAACCGACCGCCCGGGGCAACGTCGGGGGTCGCGGGGTGGCCCCTCGTGCGTTTTCAGCTTCCCTCTGCGCGGTCATCGCCGCGGAGTCGATCGTGCCGCCGAACCCCCGAATCGCGGAACCAGGCACCGACAGGCGGGATTGGTCGTACGTATGAACGAAACGCTCGCCCTCGTTGTCCTGGCACTGACCGCGTCCATTTTCGCGTTCCTGATCCCGTTCGCGTCGCATCGGACCTACCTGCTCCTGCGGTCACGGCGCGCCCGCCCGGAAGCGCGCGAGCCATGGCCCGAAGACCACCTACCGCGGGTCACGGTGCAGCTGCCGATGTACAACGAGCGCGCGGTCGCCGTGCGCGCGGTCGACGCCGCATGTGCGCTCGATTATCCGACGCACCTCCTGCAGATCCAGGTGCTCGACGATTCGGACGACGCCACTTCGTGGCTTTTGGAGGAACGGGTCGCCCGTTGGCGTGGGCGGGGCATCGACGTCCGGCACGTGCGACGACCGACGCGCGAAGGATTCAAGGCGGGCGCGCTGGCGTACGGCATCGAACGAGCGGACGGCGAGTTCCTTCTCGTTCTCGACGCCGACTTCGTTCCGGAGCCCGGACTCGTCCGTGACCTACTGCCGCCGTTTCGCGACGAGGGCGTCGGGATGGTGCAGGCCGCGTGGGGCCACCTCAATCGCGAACGGAACTGGCTGACGCGCGCCCAGGCGTACTTGCTCGACGGGCATTTTCTCTTCGAGCAGGCGGGGCGCTACCGAGCCGGCCGGTTCTTCAACTTCAACGGGACCGCCGGTATCTGGCGGCGCAGATGTCTCGTGGCGGCGGGTGGCTGGCAGTCGGACACACTGACCGAGGACCTCGACGTCAGCTACCGGGCCCAGATGGCCGGATGGCGCTTCGTCTACCTCGACGACGTGGTGGTCCCCGCCGAGATCCCGGAGACGGTCGCCGCGCTCGAGGTTCAGCAGCGACGATGGGCCCAGGGTGGGGTTCAGACGGGCCGTAAGATCCTCCCACGATTGCTTCGCGGCGACTTCCGGATCGGGGTGAAGGTGGAGGCGGTCATCCACCTGTTCGGGCACGTCGCGCACCCGCTCACGTGGGCGCTCGCACTGCTGCTGTTCCCGTCGGCGGTCGCGCGTCGCGCGCTCGGACTCGAGTATCTGCTGGGCGTCGATGTGTTGCTGTTCACGGCGGCCACGGTGCCATTCGTCGTGTTCTACTGGTCGGCGGGGGAGCTCAGGGGAAGGCCCCGGCGTGGCCGGTTCCGAGAGGTTCTCCGAACCCTCGCGCTCGGGGTCGGACTGTCCGCGCCCGTGTCCCGGGCGGTCGCGCGCGGCCTCCGCGGCGCCCGCGATCCGTTCGTTCGAACGCCCAAGCGCGGGACAGATCGCCGCGATGCCTATCGGGTCTCTGCCGTCGCCTTCGACACGCGGGTCAAGCTCGCGATGGCGTCGCTCATGACCGTCTATCTCGTCGCGGCGGTCGCCGGCGGCTATTGGGGCCAGCTGCCCTTCATCGTGCTCTTCCTGTCGGGCTACGTGGGGCTGGGGGTGCCGGCTCTACGTGAGCGCCTCGTCGGCTCGAAGGGATCGACCGGCGTCGAGGGCGAGGACGACGAGAAACGGGATCCAGAGCGCCGAGCGGACGGCCGCCGGTTGCGGCCAGACGCCGGTCTCCTGGTAGGCGCTCGCGCCGAAGTAGCCGAGGAATGCGAGGCCGCTTAGCAGGAGCCAGGCACGTGCTCCCCGAAGCGCGGCCATCGGGAGCATCCAGAGTACGTACCAAGGGTGGAGCGTCGGTGTGAGGATCATGCCTGCGCCGAGCACCCAGAGCAGGGCTCGCTCCAAGTCGAAGCGAGCGAAGACGGTTCCCGTCACGACCGCTACGATGGCCACCGCCACGATCCTACGCGCGGTGTCCGGATCGCCGACGGCGAATTCGACGAGGCCGAACGCCCCCTTCATGAACCACCACTGCTCGCCGTACGTGCGGAGGCCGTCGAAGAGGTGCGAGCCGGCGTTGACGAAGGGGAGGTACAGGATTCCGGTGACCACGGCGAAGGCTACCACGGGACGCCACGCGAGACGCCACGCGAGACGGCGCGCGAGCGCCGGAAGGGCGGCGATCGGCGCGAACTTCGTGAGCGCCGAGAGTGCGAGCGCGGCACCCGCGGCGAGCGAGGCACGGGCGTCTACCGTACGTGAGGCCCGACGCGCCCATAGAATCGCGAGCGACATCGGTAGCAGGCCGAGCGGCTCGAGATGAGCGCTCCACGCCACCTCCACCACGAGCAACGGCGCCCAGAGATAGAGCAGGAGGACGAGATCCGCTCGCCGACCGGTCTCTCTCGCGATGCGGGCGAGGACCACGGCGGTCCCGAGGTCGCAAGCGAGCCAGAGTGCTTTGGCGACGGCGATCGACGACCCGAGCGCCGCGACGAGGAGGAACGCCGCTTGGGCCAGCGGTGGGTAGATCGTCGGCACCGTGGGGTTGTTGATGAGGTGGTGGAACGCGGTTCGCAGACCCTCCAACTCCGCCGCGGCGGGGGCGTAGAGGTACGGGTTCGTGCCGGACAGCCAGACGTGTCCGTCCCAGAGGTAGCGGTACACGTCGTCGGAGAGGACGGGCGTGAGAGGAAAGAGGGCGAGACGCATGGCGATCGCGAAAAGCCAGATGAGCCCGACTGCGGCGACCGAGTCCGACCGGACCAGATGCCTCGCGGCGAGGGCGTAGGCGATGAACGCCGCGCCGAAGAGTGCCAGCCCGGGGAACGGGAAGCGGTGGGCCGCCGGCACCCATCCGAGCACGGCGAGCAGGCCGAGCTGGAGCGCCCCAAGCACGATGAGCGTCCTCGTGGTGGAGGGGCCCGGGGTCATGTCCGTGATGGGGTCTCACGTGGACCCAGGTGCATGCGTTGCGCGGCGCGGCCATGACACGGGTGTCGCTGCTCATGCCGGCCCTCGACGAAGAAGGGGCCCTTCCTGGAATCCTTGCCCGGATTCCCGGGTGGGTGGACCGCGTCGTCGTGGCCGACAACGGCTCGACCGACCGGACCGCCGAGGTGGCCCGAGTCGGCGGTGCCGAAGTCGTCCGCGAGGAAGAGCGCGGCTATGGTGCGGCATGTCTTGCGGGAATCCGTCACCTGAGTCAATCCGGGACTGCTCCTGATGTTCTGGTCTTCATGGACGCAGATGGTAGCGACGACCCGGCGGACATCGAACGGCTCATCATGCCGATCCACGAAGGACGTGCCGACCTGGTGCTCGGCGTCCGTCGCGGCGTGAAGGGGGAAGTCGGCACGATCCTGCCGCACGCCCGACTCGGGAACCGGATCGTCCTCGGGCTCGTGTGGCTGCTCTTCAGGAAACGCTTCGCGGATCTCCCGCCGTTCCGAGCCATCTCGTTCGACGCGCTGCAGCGCCTGGAGATGGACGACCGGAATTGGGGCTGGACGCTCCAGATGCAGATTCGGGCGGCGCGGACGGGGCTCGCGATCGAGGAGGTGGAGGTCGGTCATCGGAGGCGGACCGAGGGCGTCTCGAAGATTTCGGGAAGACTGAGCATGTCGCTTCGGGTCGGCGCCAAGATGTTCTGGACGCTGGGGCGGGAGCGGCTTCGCTGATACACACGGATCCAATTACTACAACGGATACTCCTCCACGAAACGCTCGACGGCCTGAAGCGAGGCGACCGGGCGCTCCTCCGGTGCCAGGTGGCCGCACTCGCCAACGACGACGAGGCGCGCGCGCGGCATCTCGCGCTCGAGCCGGCGGCCCACCCAGAGCGGGACAACCCGGTCGCTGTCACCCCAAAGAAGGAGCGTCGGCACCTGGATCTCGGGGTACCGGGTCACGATCTGCTCGAGGTTGTCCGGCACGATGCGGCGCCCCACGTCCATCGCTGCGCGTCGGCCCTCACGGGTCTCGAGCGGTCGCGCGTATGCGGCCACCTGCTCTTCGGTTACGATGCCCGGGTCGTGGACGATCGCCCGGGTAGCCCAACGGATGAGTCTTTTCGGACCCACGAGGCGAATGAGCGCCTCACTGAGTCGGGGCCGCTTCGACATCGGGACCAAGGGTGGCAGGCGCTGCGGGTATGCCGCGGCCGCGACCAGAATCAGGCGCGCCAGGCGAGGCTCGTCACGATCCTGGAGGGACAGGGCGACCAGGAGGGCGACGCCTCCCCCCAGCGACTGGCCGACGAGGGTCACTCGTGTCAGGTCGAGCTCGAGAATGAGCGCGACCACGGCGTCGGCGAGATCCCTCGGCGTGTATCGACCGTCGTCGGGCTTGGGCGCGTCCCCGAAACCCTTGAGGTCGATGAGCAGCACGCGGCCACGCTTCGCGAGGGGCTGCGCCCAATGTCGCCACAAATACGAGGTGCCCCCGTAGCCGTGCACCAAGACGAAGATCTCCCGCGCGGGACGGGCGCGCGCACCCTCCTTCGATCGGGGGAGCGCGTCTTCGTGGTCCGCGGCATCATCCGCGACCTCGACGACGTGCAGCGGTGCCGCGCATGGAATGACCTTCGAGCGACCGACCACCTGACTCAGGGCCACAAGCGAATCACGCACGCGCCCCGCCGACGCAACTCGTCCGCCATTTCCGGGTGGCAGGTGAATGCGAATACCTGCCTCGTGCGAGATACCTCCGACAGCGCCTCGAGCCCTCGTCCTCTGCGATCGTCGTCCCAGTTCACGAAGGCTTCGTCGACGAAGAGCGGGAGCCGGTCCTCGCTCGGATCGAGGTGATCGACGATCGCGAGGCGTAGACTCAGGTAGGCCTGCTCGAGCGTACCGGTCGAAATCGGGCGAGCGAGCGCCACCGGTGCGGGGAGTTGAGGCCCGAGGAGCTGAAAAAGGTCCCCGTCGCTCTCTTCGTCCACGAGAAGGCGGTCGTAGCGCCCCCCAGTCAGCCGCTCGAGATACGCCGAGGCCCGCCGCAACAGGTCAGGCTGGTGCTCCTCTCGGAACCGACGGTCGGCTTCCCGGATGAGCTTGGCGAGGAGCCACTTCCGGTCGCGCTCTTTGACGAGTCGGGCCTCTTCCTCCCTGAGGCTCTCGATCTCGCTATCGACGGTGTCTACCGTCTCGCGATCGCGAAAGTGCGCAATGTCCCGCTCCAGCGCTTCGCCCCTACCGATCAGCTTCTCGATCGTCTCGCCCAGCTCCTCGAGCCGGCGTTTGCGCTCCGCGAGCTCCTCGTCGTCGATGGTCCACGCCAGGCCATGGGCCTCGGCGCTCCGAATCTGCTCGACCCGGTCGGTCAGGTCCGGGTGGGCATTCTGTAACTCCTCTTCGATCCGATCGGCGCGCGCGTGGGCCTCCAACCGCTTGTGGAGGACATCGATGGGGCGTCCACCGGCGGCCCCCGCGGCGAGTTGCCAGATGCGCCCCTCGATGGCCGCGATCCGGTCTTCGACCTCGGTGAGGTCCGCGACCCCCGTGGCACGTGCGCGTAAGACCCTCGCCCGCTCTCGCTCCGCCACCTCGGCCGCGTCTCGGATTCGTTCGGCCTCGCGCACCTCGCGGTCGAGGGTGAGGGCGAGCTCGGCGCTGTCCTGTTCGGATCCGCGCCCGAGCAGGGCCCGCAGGCGCAGCGCCTCGTCATCCAACGCCGCGATCCGAGCCGCAAGCCCCTGCTCGGTCCTTGCGAATGCCCGTGCCTCAGCGATGGCCTTCTGGAGACGCTCGATCGCGGTGGGCAACGGAGTCGCAGGTGGATCGAGGTACTCGCTGCGCACGGGAAGGCCGGAGACCATCTGCTCTATCTCGCGCCGCAGCTCGGGGATCGGGTCCAGCGTGGGTCCCCGGCTCGCCGGTGGGGTGATGCTCCGGTCCGGACGAAGCAGGGCGAGGGTGACCCCCACGCCGAGGCATGCCGCTCCCGCGGCGGCGGCGACGACTGGGCCACCGAGCAGACCCCAGGCCAGGAGCGCGGCACCGGCCGCGACGAGCGCGACCGCGCGTCCGCGGGCCGTCGAACCCCCGGACTCGACTGCGGCGGTCGCCTCCGGTGCCCGACCGCGGGACGACCTGTCGAGCCGGGCGACGCGGTCGCGAAGTAGCTCCACGGATACGGCTTCTACCGCGTCCAAGACCGACTCCGTCGGGGGGGCGGTCAGCAGGTTGTCCGCGGCGGCGGCGATCTCGAGCTCGGACTCTTCGCGTCGCACCCGGACGTCTGTCAGCCGTACACGGTCGTCGGCGCCGCCGGCCGATCGGGTGGCGAAGGCTGCGATCGCGTCACGGTGCTCGATGAGGTGGGCGGAGGCTTCGTCGAAGCGGGCGACGGCCGCGTCGGGTTCGATGAGGTCGGCGTCGATCGCGGCGATGTCCCGCCGCAGAATCCCAAGCCGTGTCTCGAGATCGTCGCGATAGCCGACGAGATCTTCAGGGAGCTCGACCAGGTCCGAGCGCGGCCCACCGGCTCGCCGAAGCGCGTCGATCCGTTCCAGCTGGCGTTTCAGAGGAAGCAGGTCTTGGACCCGCTCCAAGGCGACCTGGTCCAAATGGCGTGCGTCACGGGCCTCCTTG
>JAOTVL010000180.1 GCA_029863525.1 Gemmatimonadota bacterium | reverse complement strand
ACGGACTCGCGCTCCTCCACGAAGGTCCGGATCTGTCGGTCGCGCTCGATGGCTTCGCTGCGACGCGCACGCAGCGCTCTGATCTCGTCCTGAAGGTCCCGAAGTCGCTGGTTGCCCCGCCGATTCGGTCGCCAGATCTCGCCGGCTTCCTGTTCGAGCGCCTCGGCGACCCGACGGGCCGACTTCAGGTCCGAAGCGCCCATCGACACCAGGACTCGGTCCTGAATGCCGGCCCACGTTTCCTCATCGAGACCCGCGAGCTCGGCGAGCGTGATCGCGAAGACCTGACGGAAGACGGCTCGGGGCACGTGCTCGACCCAACGGAGGGGCCGGTTTCGAAGATCGTGAGAGGCGTCGCCGATCGTGAGCGTCCCGGTGGGCGAGGATCGGAGGCGGCGCGAGACGACCGCGCATCCGCCCTTCTCGAGTCGCAGGGTGATTTCACCCGCCGCTTCTTCCGCGCCCCAGGGCACGTGCGGACTCAACTCTCGGGAAGCGGGCTGGAACCCGTAGAGCGCCGTGGTGAGGAAGCTGAAGAGCGTCGACTTCCCGGCCTCGTTGGGCCCGAGAACGACGACGAGGCTGCCGAGCTTGTCGGGGCCTGTATCGAAGTTCTCGAGACGCCCGAATCCGTCAATGCGGATCTGTTCGATCCTCACCGGGACGGATCCTCGAGAAGACGAGCCGCGACTTCGCCGTCGGCGTCGGTGAGAAGAGAGCGCACGTAGGTCGACAACGCGTGGGGATCGTCGGCGGGCGCTCCCGCGAGCTCACCTGCATCCACATTCGAGAGGGCTCGGTCCCCGCGGCGGATCTCCTCGACCATTCGGAGCGCTTCACCCAGCACATCGGTGCGTGAGCGATGCTCCTCGATAGGGAAGACCGGGTGCACTCTGTCCGCCAGCACCGAAACGTCGAGCGCTCCGAGCATCTCGCCGAGCTCACGGCCGAGCAGCGAGCGGTTCTCCTCCGACCGGAGCTCGGTCCATAACGGGCAAGGACCCTCAAGCGCGACGCGTACCATCCACTCGGTTCCGTGCCCCCCCGGCTCCCTCTCCCGTAACGCCCGCCAAGCCACCAATACCGTGCGCTCCAACTCGTCGAGTGAGGTGACGTTGTCCAGCCGGTCCACGACCACCGTGTCCCACCTGATGGGAGCGACGGGCCGAAACGAGATGCGCGGCGCCGCTCGGTCGGAGAGGTCGACGAGGAGCGCTCCACGATCATCCCGATCGGTATGCGTCTTCCCCTGAAGGCTTCCCGAGTACCAAATGGGCGGATCATCGCTGAGCTCCTGCCGGACGTGCACATGACCCAACGCCCAGTAGTCGTATCCGGCGTGCGCCAGGTACGTCAGGTCCGAAGGCGCGTACGGGCCGTGGTCCCCGGCACCGATGGACGACTGCACCTGCGTGTGCAGCAAGGCCACCTCCGGAAGCTCCCCGACGGGGAGCGGCAGGAGTCTCGACAGATCTTCGGTCACGCGAGCGGTGTCGTGCCCGACCGCGGTCACGTGCCCGACGGGCTCCCCCGCTTGGTCCGCAATGAGGAAGCGTCGCGGCGTCGCGTCCGACGCCACTCGGACATTGTTGGGCCAGGGGAGCGTCCGCGGTCCGGTGTCGGGTGAGCCCGGATCGTGATTGCCGGTCGCGTACACGACCGTAATGTCGTGGTCGCCCAGCCGACTGGCCTGCTCGAGCAGGAACCGCTCGGTCTGGAAGGAAAGCCGGTCATTGTCGAAGAGGTCGCCGGCGATCAGGAAGGCGTGAACGTCTTCCCGAATCGCGACGTCGACCGCCCTCCGGAACGCGTCGCGCGAGGCCTCCCGTAGGCGGGCTCGAACCGCCTCGGATCGGCCCGTGAACGGGGTATCGAGGTGCACGTCGGCGATGTGCAGGAAACGCATGGCGCAAACTAGGCGAAAGCTCCGGGCGGGGGAATTTCCTCCGGGGAAGACGCGCCGGTTCCCCGCCCATGGCTTCTCAGGTAACGTTGTACATTCCCTCCAGTTCGACTCCATCGTGCCCGCTTGCACGGGCGCGCCCGCCCGACGACCTCATGAGCGACACCACGGAAGCGGCACGACGCCCGCTCCGCGAGGCATCTCCCAAGATCGACGAAGTTTGCCGGTGGCTCGAAACCCGGGTCGGCTCCCCCGACGAGCTGCTGCTCGACTTCGCGCGCCTCTTTCTCTCTCGTGCTCCGCGGGATTTTCTCCGCCAGAAGTCGACCGAGGCGCTGGGAGCTCGAACCCTCGGAGCCTACCGTTTCCTGAAGGCCTCTCGACCCTACCGAATCGACGTCGCGGTCTCGGAGCCGGGTGACGACGAGATCCCGTGGGACGATGCCGTCACGGTCATTCGGACCAATGTCAGCGAGCGGCCGTTCATCATCGACTCGATGCGTGAATACCTCAGCCTTCGCGATTTCTCGATCGAGCGCATGATCTATCCGATCCTCGACGTGGAGCGCGACGGGGAGGGCCGGGTCGTCGGTATCGCTCGCCCCACGGACGGCGGGACCAAGGAATCGATCGTCCACTGCGAGATCTCCGTCGTGGAGGACGACGAGCTGCTCGGCTCGATCGAGTCCGATCTGCGGGAGCGTCTCCAAGACGTCGTGCGGGCCACGGATGACTTCCAGCCGATGCTCGACGCCGTGGACGTCGTCATCGGCTCCGTTCGCGAGACGGCGAAGGCCCTTCCGAACAAAAGCAAGGAACTCGAGGAAATCGAGCACTTTCTCCGGTGGCTCAAAGACGGCGGCTTCGTCTTTCTAGGCTACCGAGGCTACGACCTGCTCCGGAATGAAGGAGATGAGCCGACGATCGTCGTGGAGCCCGGCTCGGGGCTCGGGCTCCTACGCAAGGAGGCCACCTCTCGATTCGCGGAACCGATCCCGCTGTCGAAGCTGGACCCGGGCATGCGAGAGCTCGCATTGCACGGTCCTCTGTTGATCATCAACAAGACCAACGCGGAGTCGACGGTCCACCGACGTGCGCGCATGGACTACGTCGGAGTGAAGAAGCTCGACGAACGAGGCGAGGTCGCGGGCGAGCACCGGTTCATCGGTCTGTTCACGTCGAAGGCGTATTCGGAGGCCGCCGGCTCCATCCCGATCCTGCGCGAGAAGCTCGACTCGATTCTCGCGTCCGAGGGGGTGCGAGAGGGGTCGCACGACTACAAAGAGATCATCACGATCTTCAACTCCTTGCCGAAGGAAGAGCTCTTCCTCTCTTCGGCGGCGGAGGTCGGCGAAGACGTTCGGGCCGTCCTGAGTTCGTATGGTGGCCCCGACGTTCGGGTGACCCTGCGGGAGGATCCGTTGCATCGCGGGCTCTCGATCATGGTGATCCTGCCTCGGGAGCGGTTCTCGGGGGCGGTGCGAAAGGCCATCGAGGCGGCCCTCGTCGAGGCCTACGACGGCGAGGTCCTCAATTACCATCTCGCCCTGGGCGAGGGAGACCAGGCGCGCCTGCACTTCTATCTTGCGGCTGGCGTGGACAGGATGCGCGCGCACGGCTCCGAGGAGCTCGCGGAGATCGTCGCCCAGTTGATCCGTACCTGGCCGGACCGGGTGCGCGAAGGGCTGGAGAGGTTTCACTCCGCTGACGAGGCCCACCGGCTCGCGATCTACTACGGAGAGGCGCTGAGCCGCGAATATCAGGCGGCGGTGTCGCCCGACGTCGCGGTCGCGGACATCCTCGAGCTGGAGTCGATGTCGGACGAGGGCCGCGACATCTCCGTGCGCCTCACCAACCCCGACGCCGACGGCGACGTTGCCGTGGTCGGCGTGAGCGGCGCGACGGAGCTCAAGCTGTTCCTGCGCGGGGAGGGGCTCGTGCTGTCGCACTTCATGCCGATTCTCGAGGCTGCCGGCCTCCGGGTCATGGCAATGAAGCCCTACGAAATCAGGACGAACGGGGCCTCCGAGGCGTCGATCTATGTGTTCGCGGTCCAGACCGAAGACGAGCGGCGCCTCGACGTGGAATCACGCGGGGGCCTTCTGGCTGAAACGATTCTCGCGGCGCGCGCTGGAGACGCGATCAGCGATTCGTTGAATGCCCTGGTGTTGAGTGCCGGTCTGCATTGGCGCGAGGTCGACGTTCTGCGCGGCTTCGTCGGATACGCGTTCCAGGTGGGGGCCGTGCCCAGCCGGAGTGCTCTCCCGAACGCGCTCGTGCAGTACCCGGGCATCGCGAAGGAGCTCTTCGATCTCTTCCAGCGGAAGTTCGATCCGACCACGGGCGCCTCCAAAGAGGAGCGAGAGGAGACGATCGCCGACATCCGCGAGGCCTTCCACGGTTCGTTGAACGGCGTCACGCTGTTGGCTGACGATCGGGCGCTCCGCCGGCTCGAACAGCTCATCTCGATGGCGGTGCGGACCAACTACTATCGGCATGGCGGTCGCACGCCGACGTGGCGTTCCGGGGGTGTCCCCTACATCTCGTACAAGTTTCTGGTCGGCGACCTGAAGCGCACCAGGCCCACGGAGCTCCTGTTCGAGGTCTGGGTGCACTCGGCCCGGATGGAAGGGGTCCACCTCCGCGGGTCCAAGGTGGCGCGCGGCGGCATCCGCTGGAGTGACCGGCCGGACGACTTCCGTACCGAGATCCTCGGCCTCGTCGACACGCAGATGATCAAGAATGCCGTCATCGTGCCCGGCGGCTCGAAGGGTGGCTTCATCACGCGACGGATCCTCAACGATCCGGAGGAGCGCTTCGAGGAGGGCAAGCGGCAGTACCGCACGCTCGTCCGGGGCCTGCTCGATCTCACCGACAACCTCGACGGGGGCCACCCCGTGGCGCCCGAGGACGTGGTGTGCTTCGACCCGCCGGATCCGTATCTGGTCGTGGCGGCGGACAAGGGCACGGCGACGTTCTCCGACGTCGCAAACGCGGTATCGCGTGAATACGGCTTCTGGCTCGACGACGCTTTCGCGTCCGGCGGGTCCAACGGTTACGACCACAAGGCGGTGGGCATCACGGCTCGGGGCGGGTGGGAGTGCGTGAAG
>JAOTVL010000218.1 GCA_029863525.1 Gemmatimonadota bacterium | reverse complement strand
CGAGAGGTCTTCGTCGGTCGCTATCAGGCCGCCCCTCCGATCACCGCGTTTCCGAACATTGCGGGCTTGAGCGAGTTGATGATCGTCGGGCCTGTAACCGTGCGTAGCGCATGTTCGCACCATCTCTGCCCGATCATCGGCCAGGTCTGGGTCGGCGTCATGCCCAACGAGAGCTCTGACCTGATCGGACTCTCGAAGTACGCGCGTCTCGTCGAGTGGGTGATGGCCCGCCCGCAGATCCAGGAGGAGGCCATCGCGCAACTCGCGGAGCTCCTCCAGGAGAAAATGCGACCGGACGGGCTCGCGATCGTCATGAAAGCCGACCACTTCTGCATGCAGTGGCGCGGCGTACGAGACATGGATTCGAAAATGACCAACAGCGTGATGCGAGGTTCGTTTCTCAAGAACGCCGACCTGCGTCGGGAATTCTTGGCGCTCCTCGCCAGCCAGCAAAACGGAGGTCGTTGAACATGCTCGTCCGTCTTCTCTATGCGAGCCGTGCGGTCAACCCGATCGACGCCCACATGCTCGACGAGATTCTCGACCAGTCGCGCGCACACAACCTGGAGCACGGCATTACCGGAATGCTGTGTGCGTATGTCGACGGAAGCAGTTTCCTCCAGGTCGTGGAGGGAGGGCGTGAGGAGATCAACCGCCTCTACAACAACATCGTCTGCGACGATCGCCACACGGACGTCGTCCTCCTCGACTACGGCGAGATCAGCGAGCGCCGGTTCGCCAACTGGCGCATGGGTCGAATCGACCTGGGCCGGGTCAACCCGAGCGTGCTTCTCCGGTACTCGGAGCGGCCGGTTCTCGACCCGCTCACCCTGACGGCGAAGGCGGCTGCGGCGCTCCTCGAGGAGCTGGCCGATACGTTGCCGGGATCCTGACCGCCAACGGCTCCGGCAATGGGCGAGAAGGACTCCGGGACGACGACGCGGCACTTCCGCTCGTTGGAGCGAATGTATCTGGCCGCGCCGATCAACCAGTTGTATGAACCGACCATCGAAGTGGCTGGGGGGAGCGCGACGATCGAGATGGCCGTCTCACCGCGCTTCTTCCACTCGGCGGGGTCGCTCCACGGATCGGTCTACTTCAAGATGCTCGATGACGCGGCGTTCTTCGCGGCGAACTCGCTGCAGCCGGACCACTTCGTATTGACCGCGACGTTTACGACCAACCTGCGCCAGCCGGTGACCGGCGGACGCCTCCGGTCGGTCGGTCGGGTGGTGGAGCAAATGGGACGGCGGTATCGAGCCGAAGCGGAGCTCTTCGACGAGTCCGGGGAACGAGTGGCCCACGGAGACGGCGTGTTCGTCCGGAGTCGGATCCTGCTGCGGGAGGCGACGGGCTACATCGAGTAGTGTGCCACTTTCGGCCAATCTGGCGTCGACAGCGTGGCCGATTCGGTCAACATGTCCAGTCAGATTCGCGAAGCCCGGGAATGGCCAAGACCGTACAAGATATTGTATGGCACCCATTTACGGTGGCCATAGGATGATGGCGTCCCGCTTGCACTTCGGAGTGCGAAGTCTCACTCCGCCCGGGAGCCGATGTCCGACCTGGTCCTCAGCTACGCACGCATTCGAGCCGAGCCCCGCTCCTCGAGTGACCGAGCCCGCCGCGTGCTCAATGTGGTCGTCGCGCTCATCGCCATCGTGGTCAGCGCGCCGGTCATGGTCGTGGTCGCTGTCTTGGTCCGGGTCGATTCGGGCGGTCCGATCATCTATCGGCAGAAGCGGGTGGGACTCGATCGGCGAGGCGGCGGAGGCGGGCGGACGGACGCTCGCAGGTCGATGGACCTGGGTGGCCGTATCTTCACCATCTACAAGTTCCGGACGATGACGCACGGGTCCGACGCCGGCGAGTGCTGGGCAGCGACGGACGATCGACGCGTCACGCGCGTCGGGCGGGTTCTCCGAGCCACGAGGCTCGACGAGCTGCCGCAGCTCGTCAACGTGTTGAAGGGCGACATGAACATCGTAGGTCCGAGGCCCGAGCAGCCGAAGATCTTCGCCGAGCTGCGTCGCGAGGTGAGCGGATACCGGCAGCGCCAGCGGGTTCTTCCCGGGATCACCGGGTGGGCGCAGATCAACCAGGGCTATGACACGAGCATCGACGACGTGAAGAAGAAGGTCGAGCTCGACTTGGAGTACATCGAGCGCCGTTCGGCGGCTAAGGATCTGCTGATCATGGCGAAGACGATGCCGGTCATGGTGATGCGGAAAGGCGGGATGTAGCGGGAGGTTCTCCCCACACGACTCTCAGCCGTTGGCCGACTCCGATTCGCCCATCGGGCCCTGAGCTTTTTGGGGTGAGGAGGCCAGCGATGCGCGGCATTCGGTTGGGATCGGTGCTGGGATTCGAAATCCGCATCGACTACTCGTGGTTCGTCATCGCCTTCCTGATTCTGTG
>JAOTVL010000120.1 GCA_029863525.1 Gemmatimonadota bacterium | reverse complement strand
GCCCGCTTCGAGCTCCTGGCTGATCTCCGGACCGAGGTCCGCGTTGCCGAGGTTGCCGATCACGACCGCCGGAACGAACTCGTCGGCCTGCGTCGCCTCGTAGATCTTGACCGCGTCGAACGCACCCGGCGCGCGACCCGACTTGCCCCATGCTCCACGCAGCTTCATCGCGTCGAGCGCGCCGATCTCCGGGAAGAAGCTCTCTTCCGAGATCGTCCATGCCGCCGACAGCTTCGGGTACGCCGCGAGGCCGAAGCCTTCACCGAACGTCGAGAAGCCGTCCCAGCGAACACCACCCGTCACGAACAGACGGTCCGACAGGCCCACCTGCTCCTGCAGGAAGAAGCCACCCGAACGGATCGTCAGACGACCCTCGTTCAGGCCTGGCAGCGTGCCGTCACCCAGAAGCTGCTCACCCGGGCCGGCGAACACCGCGTCGAAGCCGTTCAACCGGCCGTTGTACTCTTCGTAGACCTGACCACCCCAGCTGAACGCCGACGAGATGTTGTCCGTGACATCGGTGCGCCACGAACCGTTGTAGTCGAACGTCATGTTGCGGTCGGTCGCCTGGTCGGCCTCACGATCACCCTCGGGGTTCTCGTAGTTGCCGAACGGCTTGAAGTCGATGAAGTCGGAATAGCTGTAGTCCATTCCGAAGTTCAGTCGGTGCGAAAACGACGCAGTCGGCGACCAGCCGATGCTCGCGGACGTCACCCACTGGTTCACGTACGACTCGATGTCGTTGACCAGCACCAGCGAGTCGTCGTTGCCCGGCGTGTAGCCACGGTCGCCACGAAGCACGTTGAGGAAGAGGCCCGACGCGTTGTTGCCGTTCGGGATCCACACCGTGTTGCGGCGCGTGTACATGTTGTTGAGGCTGATGTCCAACCCGTCGAGCGGCTGGAACTGCACGTTCGCACGGAGGTTGTAGCTGTCCTGGCCCTGAGGATCGACCACGCCTTCCTCTCGCGCCCAACGTCCGGACACGAAGTACGTCGCCGTCTCACCACCACCGCGAACGCTCAGGTTGTAACGCTGCTGGATCGCGTCGCGGAACCAGCTCCCGCTCGCCGGGCAGCCCGGCTCCGCGTCGTAGCTGTCGATCGTCGCGTACATCGACATGTCTTCGCCCGACGAGCAGTCGTTCAGGCGTAGACCGTTCTCGTTGCCGATGCTGCCCGACGGCAGCATGTAGTCGACGCCAAGGTCACCCGATGGGAACAGATCCGGGTTCTCATCGATGTACTGGTTCTGGATCTGACCCACGTCACTCGCACGACGCGGACCCTGGTGGCCCATGACCGTCATGCCACCGTCCACGTTCAGCGACCACGCCGGGGCGCCCGCCGAACCACGCTTCGTGAAAATCTGGATCACGCCGCCCGCCGCTTCCGTACCGTAAAGCGTCGTCGCCGCAGGACCCTTCACCACCTCGACCCGCTCGATGTCCGACGGGTTGATCCCGTCCAGAGCGTTCGGCGTCGTGCCGGACTCGTCGTCCGCGACCAGAGGATCGTTCTCCATGCGCACACCGTCGATGTAGATCAGCGGCGTGTTGTTCTGCGATAGCGACGAGTTGCCCCGGATGCGGATCGCCGTGCCGGACCCGACCTGGCCGTCCGTGCTCGTGATCTGCAGGCCCGCTGCACGGCCCTGGAGGACCTCACTCGCGCTCGTGATCGCCGCCAGCTCGATGTCGGCTGAGCTGATCGACTCGACCACGTTACCCACTTCGCGACGACGCGCCTGACCCGCCGTTCCCGTCACGATCACGCCTTCGAGCGCCAGTGCTGTCTCGCGAAGCCCGAAGTTGACCGTCGCGGTCTGACCAGCCGTCACCGTCACCGTCTCCGATGCCTGGCCGTAGCCGATCAGCGTGACGTTCACCGTGTGCTGGCCCGCCGGCACGTTCAGCAGCAGGAACCGGCCAACGTTGTTGGCCAGGCCCCCGATGCCGGTGCCTTCGATCGATACCTGCGCGCCCGCCAACGGCGCCAGGCTCACTGCATCTCGGACGAGCCCGGTTACCGTACCGGTGTTCTGCGCCGTCGCTCCGACCGCGCCGAACGCTACGAACGCCAGCGCAATCGCCAGCCTCCGAGCCGCCCGAGTCGCTGCTTGCACAAACCTGGATGTGATCATCCAATCCTCCTTTAAGAAACGGTCCACCTGCACGGGCGAAAGCAATCCGCATGCCAAGCAACACATCCAGTGTCGATGAGCCGTAACACGTTGTCTCATAACGTATTACGACCGTTTAACCGCGATAGGCCTCAGAGCGGATCGGAAATATCCTGCTCACACGAACGGGCACGATCTTGCTCAACGGAAGGATCGTGCCCGCTTCGGGCGCATAGAGCCGTGGGATCGCGACGTCAGACCACGAAGTCCTCTCGATCGATGCCGTGGCGCCGGAGCTTGTTGTAGAGGTTGCGACGACTCATGCGCGCCCTCTGGGCGGCCTCGCCGACCCGCCCTTCCGTACTCGCCAAGAGTCGACTGAAATAGGACCGCTCGAAATGGTCGAGGGCCTCCGCGTAGGGAAGGTCGAGAGATGGCTCGATCGTGGGGGCCGGTCGGACCACGGCCTCGCCGGGAACCCCCGAGGTTACCTGACCCGCACTCGGCTGAATCGTCGGCTCGGCCGCCTGCCCGAGTAAGACGGCCCGCTCCACGAAGTTGATCAGCTCACGGATGTTTCCGGGCCAAGCATACGCAACGAGAGCCTCGAGCGTCGCGGCCCCGAACGTGGGCACCGGCTTGCCGAACTGAAGTGCGAAATGGCGCGCGTACGCCTCCGCAAGGGGAACGATGTCCTCGGGTCGGTCCCGGAGCGGGGGCACCTGGAGCGTGATGACCGCGATCCGGTAGTAGAGGTCTTTCCGAAACCCCCCCTGCGCCACGGCCTCGTTTAGCGGTTTGTTCGTTGCGGCCATGACTCGGAGGTCGACCGGGATGGGACGCTCTCCGCCGACGGGCTGGAACGTGCGCTCCTGCAACGCTCGCAGCAAACGCACCTGAACGCTCGGCGTGAGCTCCCCGATCTCGTCGAGGAAGAGGGTCCCACCGTCCGCCATCTCGAAGTGACCGCGTCTCGTCCGTAGCGCTCCGGTGAAGGCCCCGCGCACGTGGCCGAACAGCTCGCTCTCGGCGAGTCCCTCCGGGATCGCCGCGCAGTTGACGGCGACGAACGGCCCTTTGGCACGTGGGCTCTGCGCGTGGATGCGGCGAGCCAACCATTCCTTACCCGACCCGGTCTCACCCAAGATCAGCACCGAAGAGTCGCCCGTGGCCACCACACTGGCCAGCTCCAGAAGCCCTCGAACTCGCTCGCTGTTCGAGCGGTCCCCCAGCGTGGCCGTCGGGTCGCCGCTCCTCGATTCTCGATCCCCTCGAGTCCGAGCGACCCTCAAGATCGAGGAGAGCAGTTGGTGGTCATCGAGACCCGCGGACAGGACCGCGCTCGCACCGGTCGCGAGCAACCGAGTCTCGAGCTCGGGCGAATGGGTGTCGGTCACCACGACGACCTCTGGCCTCGAGTCGAGGGCGAGGACGTCCGCGATCTCCATCTCCGGTGGATTCCCGTTCGGCTCGAGCACCACCATGTCGGCCCCGTTTCTCGCGGCTCGAACCAGTGCCGCGCCCGAGGGGACCGCGGTAACGACGAGCCCGTCTCGTTCCAGGAGCCCCGCGACACGTGTACGAAACCCCCGCCTGGGAGACGCCACGAGCACTCGACGCATCATCGAGCCCCGGATCGGTTCGACGCAGCCTGCTCCATCATGCCCTTTTGACACCCGGCGGGGCGCATGTGTTGGGCGCGCCTGTTGCGTCTCCCCACTGTGGCAGCGACTTCCGGCCGATCCGACAGCGTCGTACCGATAGGCGGCCGGAGTCAGTCTCGGTAGAGCCCCTCGGCCGCCTTCGCGCTGACGATGAGTCCCTTGATGAGCGCGGAGCTCAGTCCCTGGTGCTCCATCTCGTTGAGGCCGGCGATGGTGCATCCCCGGGGGGTGGTGACCCGGTCGATCTCGCCCTCCGGGTGGCTGTCCCTCTTGAGGCTGAGCGCCGCAGCGCCTCGCGCTGTCTGACCGGCCAGTAGAAGCGCCTCCTCTGGGTGGAAGCCGATCTCGATCCCGCCCTGAGATGCGGCCCGGATACAGCGCAGGAAGAACGCGACGCCACACGCACAGAGCGCCGTCGCGGGCACCATCATCTCTTCTCGAATCACGAGCGTCATCCCGACTGCGTCGAAGAGCTCGGTCGCCTCGGCGAGTGCCGCGTCCGCCCCTTCCTCTCCCGCCAGACAGGTCATGGATTCACCGATCGACACGGCAGTGTTGGGCATGGCCCGAACGATGGGCACCCCTGGTCCGAGGGCTTCGCGCAGTCCTCCGATCGACGCGCCCGAGACGACGGAAATCACCCGGTGTCGGTTCGGGTCGAGCGCCCCCGTCATCTCACGAAGAAGAACATCGAGCTGCTGTGGCTGAACCGCGATCACGACAATGTCGCTTCCCGACACCGCCTTCGCGTTGTCGTCGCTCACGACGAAGCCCTCGTCGCGGAGGTCGGAGACCTTGTCGAGCTGCCGCCGCGTGACGTGCACGTCGGACGGGGTGACGGAGCCTGCGGCCACCCACCCCCGTGCGAGGGCATGGCCGAGGTTACCCCCGCCCAGTACGGCGATCTTGGTCATGGCATGCGGCCTAGCTGGCCTCGCGTGCCTCGCGCTCGGACCGGACCTTTTGCGCGATCTGGTCGGGCGCCGGCTCGTAGCCGGCTGGCGTCCGCGTGTGGTGGGCCCGCCCCTGAGTGATCGAGCGCAGCGTCGCGGCATACTTGTAGAGTTCCGACTCCGGCACGATCGCGCGGACCGTGGTACGCCCACCTTGCGGGTCCATCCCCTGGACCTTCCCTCTGCGAGAGGTAAGGTCGCCCATGATGTCCCCGACGTATTCGTCCGGTGTCGTGACCGCGACCTCCACCACCGGTTCGAGCAGGATCGGTCGGCACTTCTCGGCAACGGACCGGAAGGCCTGCGACCCCGCGAGCTTGAACGCGATGTCCGAGGAATCCACGGAGTGGTACGAGCCATCGTAACATTCGGCCGCGAAGTCGACGATCGGATATCCGGCTACGATTCCCCGCTCGGCGGCCTCACGGATTCCACGGTCCACCGACGGGACGTACTTGCCCGGTATCACGCCGCCCTTGATGGCGTCGACGAACTCGTAGCCCGAGCCTCGCGGCAGTGGCTTGAGGCGCACCCAGCAGTCGCCGAATTGGCCTCGTCCTCCCGACTGCTTCTTGTGGCGCCCCTGCCCCTCGGCCTGCGCGGTGATGGTCTCCCGGTAGGCGATCCTCGGCTGCTCGGTCTCGACTTTCACACCGTACTTGCGCTCCATGCGCTCGAACTGGACCTCGAGGTGCATCTCTCCGAGCCCGCGTGCAATCGTCTGATGGAGCTCGGAATTGAAGGATGCAGTAAAGGCCGGGTCTTCCTCGTGGATCTTCGGAATGACCTCGCCGAGCTTGTCCTCGTCGTTGCGCGTTTTTCCCTTGATCGCGATGGAGATGTCGGCCTTGGGGAAGTCGATCTTCTCGAGCTGGATGCGCTTGCCGTTGCAGAGGGTGTCGTTCGTGTGCGTGTGCTTGAGCTTCGCCACGACACCGATGTCTCCCGCGTGCAGGGTCGCAACCTCGTGACGATCCTTGCCCATGGGGATGCCCAAATGGTTGAGCTTCTCGGACTGTCCGTCCGATGCGTTGAGGACCTCGTCCCCGTTCGACACGGTCCCGGAGAAGATCCGAAAGTAGGAGAGCTCTCCCACGTGGGGCTCCGCGGCCGTCTTGAAGACGAGCGCCGCGAGCGGACCATCGTCCTGGGCAACGTACTCGACGCCGTCGACGACCTCGGCTCGCGCCTCGGCCGGACTGGGACAGAGCTCGACGATCTTCCTGAGGAGCGCCCTCATGCCGTATGTCTGGGTCGAGGCGCCGCAGAACACCGGACACACTTCTCCCCGGGCCATGCCCCGGCCCATGGCTTCGATCGCCTCTTCTCGCGAGATCGCACCCCCCTCGAGATAGCTCTCCAGAAGCGACTCGTCAGTGGTCGCCAGCGTTTCCTGGAGCTCGGTCTCCCACTGCGCCTCTTTCTCCTTCATCTCCTCGGGGATGTCCGTCTCGTCGTACTCCCCCTTCGTGGTGCCCTTCTTGTAGATGTGTGCCTTCTCGGAGAAGAGGTTGATGATGCCGTGAAAGTCCGACCCTTCGCCGACCGGGATCTCGACCGGTAGGGCACTTTCGGTAAGACGCTCCTTGATCTGCTTGAAGACGCCCTCGAAGTCGGCATGATCCTTATCCATCATCGAAACGAAGAAGATCCGCGGAATCCCCCGCTCTTCGCAAAAGCGCCACACCCGCTCGGTCCCTACTTCGACCCCTGCCGTGGCACTGACCACGATGATCGCCGCATCCGCGACGCGAATCGCCGAAAGGGCCTCACCCGTGAAGTCCAGATAGCCCGGCGTGTCGAGGAAGTTGATCTTCGTGTTCAGGTGCTCGGCATACGCGGGCGTGAGCTGAAGCGAGATGCCGTGCGAACGCTCTTCGGGCGTGTGCATCGTGAGCCCGGTGCCTTCGTCGACGTTACCGAGCCGCTTCGACGTGCCGGCTACGAAGCAGAGTGAATCGATGAGTGTGGTCTTGCCCGAACTACCATGGCCCAGGACCGCAACGTTGCGAATGCGGTCCGTGGTGTACTCCTTGGCCGATGCCATGCGGAATCCTCCGAGATCCGATGAGAGAGGGCCCACGACCGACCCGGAACGGTCGGCCGCGGGCCCCGGTATGGTCCCGTGAGTCGGCGCGCGCGGCGCCCGCTCACCCCGAGGGGACTCCGATTGTAGGCGGCCCGTTTGACCAGAGCAAGCCGATGCGACGGGCCGTCGTCACATGCGCGTCACCCGGCCGGCTGACGCGGTGCGTGGCTCGTTGTCGTCACTTCGGGCGGAAGGCGTTGCCCATGATCCGCGCATCGAAGGTGCCGGTGTCTCCGGTCATCGCATACCGATAGAGTGCCGCGGTGTAGATGCCGCTCAGCGCCGATCCCATGAGGGCCAGCAAGAGGAAGCCCACGATCGCGACACCGATGACGGGAAGAAGGGCGACCGGCGAGATCATCGCCGCGGCCCAACCGACCCCGAACGAGAGGGCGCCCCACCCCAGGAACGCGAGGAAGATGGCCCAGCTGAGGCCGAAGTTCCCCGTTACCTGCTCTCCCCATGTCCGCTTGAAGATCGCCGCACTTTCCTTGACCGCGTCGATCGGGCCGATGTCCTTCGTCACGAGCACGGGAACCGCCAGATACGTGGCGAGGGTCCACGCCATTCCCGCGATCGCCGTCGCGATCTTCGCGAAGATGCCTCCGCGCTCGGAAATCATCTTCAGCACCATGCCGACGGTCGCGGCCATGACGGCGTAGCCGAGGATGGAGCCCATTCGCTTGGAGGCGATGGCCAGCCCGTCCGATACCGTGGGATCACCGCCGTCGAGGCGAATCAGCGCGGCCCCGACCAAGGCCGAATTGAAGAAGAAGATGACCGTGTACTGCACCACGTAGAAGAGGAACATCACGGACATGGCTAGATACCCGGCCTGCCCGTCGACAAACACCTCTCCTGCCCCGGTCACCGCGATCGGCGCGACAAAGCTGGCGACGACCAGGATGCTCGCGATTCCCGACATGACCGGGAAGATCATGAGCTCCTTGTCGAGCTTGAGCACGTTCACGCTCGCCTTCATGAGCGCCATGCTGTTCGAGATGCTCCCTGCCATCGATTCCTCCAGCACTCGGATGATTCGTCTGGACTACTCTATGACGGTACGGGCGGAAACGCTCGAACCTTCTTCGTGCGGGACACGGCCGACCCTAGCGTCGCACCGCGTCGGCGGCGGACTCCGTCTCGACCAGACGTCCCGTTGTGAGCTCGAGCACGAGCCGATCGAGATCGTACACGACGTCGAGCGCCTCGAGAATGGCCCGCGCGTCGACGGAGATCGACCGGTTCAACTCCGGCAGGTAGATGTAGTCCCCGGGCAAGCTCTCGATGTTGCCGTCGAACACGAGCCCGACGACCTCTAGGTCGGCATCGAGCACGGGGGAGCCGGAGTTGCCCCCGATGATGTCTGCGGTGGAGGCAAAATTCATGCGGGTCGATAGATCGAGCCCGGCCTCGGCCCCGACCCAGCGGTCCGGGAGCGCCCAATCCTCGGTCCCCGGGTTCGAGAAATACCGGTCGTAGAGCCCATACATCGTCGTGAAGGCCGGCGCGACGGTTCCGTTGTAGGGATATCCCTCGACGATTCCGTCGGCGATTCGAAGCGAGAACGTGGCATCCGGTGGCACGTCCGTTCCGTAGATCTCGAAACGCGCCCGCCCGAGCTCGGCCGCGATTGCCTCCTCCTCCGGGAAGACTGCCCCGATGACCTGCTGAAAGCCGATGAACGTCGGGAGGTAGGCTCGGACGATCTCCAGGGCGGGGTCCGTGATCGCGATGCTGCCGTCTTCGATCCCCGACACCGCCGCCGCGGAGTCCCGAAGCTGCGAGCCGGACACGATACCCTCTGCTCGCACCTCCGGGCTCCGTCCGTCGAGGACGGCTTGCACGAGTTGGGAGTCGGTTCCGTAGAAGTCGACGAAGTCTCTGAACCGGGCGGTCATCAGCTCACGATCGAGCGCCACCGGCTGGTCGGGGACCGCCCGGAGCTCCTCCACCAAGCCTTCGACCTGATCCGGAGGGGCGCCGCCCTGTCGAGCGCTCAGGATCTGGAACGAGATCAGTGCTCGATGCAGCGTCGCGGACTCCATGTCCGAGCTCGTCATGGCCAGGAAGGCCCCGAAGCCGGGGGCCTGCTCACGCTTTCGCTCCTGGAGCGCGGCCATCTCATCGATCAAGCTCCCGTACCGGTCCGACAGCGCCGGGTCCGCTTCGATCGCCGCGCGGAAGTCGCGCTCGGTGTCCTGCCGCCGCGCGATGATGATCGGATCCTCGAGCCCTTCGACCTGACCGGTCATCGCCTTCAGCGAATTGTCCAGACTGAAGTAGGTGTTCCTGAGGTCGAGCTCCTCGGCGATCTGCGGATTCTCGCGGATGTACTCGCCGAGAACGGCCAAGCGGGACCGGAGAAGGGCGAGCACCGAGCGGTCGCTCACGTCCCGACGGAACTCCAGCTCGGCGACCGTCTGCAGACGGCTCGTCGAGCCCGGGTTGCCGATGATGAAGATGGGGTCACCGACCTCGAGCCCGTCGTCGTCGAACGCGAAGTACGGGTCGCTCGCAAGCGGGGCCCCGTCGTCGTCGTAGAGGCGGAAGAAGGCGAAATCGAGATTGTAGCGGGGGTAGGTGAAGTTGTCCGGAGCACCCCCGAAGAACCCGATCTGGAGCTCGGGAGCCATGACGAGCTTCGCGTTCGTGTAGCGGCGAAAGACGTAGGCCGAAGTCCGGCCGCCGTTGTAAAGCGAGATCATCTCGACCACATGGCCGGATTCCTCCCCACCGTATTCGCCCAAGATCCTCTGCTCGATTTCCTCGAGGAGCTCCTCGCGCGCGTCGGCACGACCCGTCGCGGGCACGGAGTCGAGTGCAGCGTTGACCTCTTCGGTCACGTCGACGATCTCGATGAGTCGGTCCGCTTCGAACTCCTCGACCGGACGCTCGTCCGCCAAGTCCCTGGCGACCCACCCGTTATCGAGAAGCGATTCCCCCTCGCCCGACACCTGCGATACGAATTCCCGAGCGCAGTGGTGGTTCGTCATGACCAGCCCGTGCGGAGAGACGAACGATGCCGAGCAACTGGGAATCCGCAGCGCTCCGAGCCGCGCCTTCTCGTACCAGGCCGCGTCAGGACGGATTCCGTACGTCTCTTCCAGATACGCGGTAGGAGGAAACTCGAACGTCCACATCTTCCCTTGGTCGAAACGACCGGCACGCACGGTGTCGAGATCGACCCCGTAAACGAACGGGCGCGACGACGAAGTGGACTCGGGAGCGTCCGCCGGCGTCTCGGTCGCGGTGGCCGCCGTCGGGGTCGCGGGCATCACGTTGGCGGGCGTCTCCGAGGGCGCGGGCATCGGTAGAGCCGGCGGGGGGCCCGAAGCGCACGACGTCATGAGGAATGAAGCCGAGATCCAGAGCGCGGAAGGCGCGGCAACGCCGGGGACTTTCATGATGATCCTGGGTGCGAAGTCCAAGCCCCCGGGGCGGGGGCGGCTACATGGATGATGGCGCGCCGACTGCGCCGTGTCAGTTGGAGCGATGCTTCTTCGATACCTCATCGAGGAGCCGCAGCTCGGCTTCCGTGAGCGAAGACATGCCCTCGGCGGAAATCTTGTCGAGGACCGCGTCCACCTTGTCGTAGAGGGCGGCCTCCTCGCGGGGCGCCGGTCGGGCCCGACGTCCTCCCTGTTCTTCCTCCGCGTCGTCGCCCGGCACGATGGCGAGACGTCGCCTCTTCGTCGCGCTTCGCTTGATCCCGCCGAAGGCCCTTGCCGTCCGCCAGTCGAGCTTCAGGTAGATCAAGCCGGCGAGGAGACCACCGAGGTGGGCGAGATGCGCGATGCCACCTCCCTGCTGAGCCGATCCCGTCGCTCCGAGTAGGGAGGCGCACGCCATGAACGCGACGAGGTACTTCGCGGCCACGGGGAATATGCCGAAGACGTAGATCGGCGCGTTCGGCCAATTCATGGCGAACGCGAGCATGATGCCGTAGACCGCGCCCGAGGCGCCGACGATGACGACGGCGTCGGAGGCTGCCAGCTCCGGGACCACGCTC
>JAOTVL010000119.1 GCA_029863525.1 Gemmatimonadota bacterium | reverse complement strand
CACGACCAGCAGGTCTCCTGGCTCGACCTCGTGGTCGCCCCCCGGGTTCGGAATCAGGCCGTCTCCACGGCGAATCGCCACGACGCTGACCCCGTAGAGGTTCCTCAGGTCGGTGTCCCTTAGCGCCCGGCCGACGATCGGGCTCGCCGGCCCCACCCGCAGCGTCCCCACCTCGATGTCCGTGAGCGTCTGGCGGAGCTCCCGCACGCCGGAGGGGTCGGCGAGCGAGCGGAACATCTCGTACTCGCCCGCCCGCAGCTCCGAGACGAAGGCGTTGATCTCGACCCGGGGGACCAGATACGTGGCCAGAATGCGCGAGACGATCTCGATGGACGTCTCGAGCTCTTCGGGAATCGCGGCCGTGGCCCCGAGCTCGAGCAGCGCGTCGACCTCGTGCACCTGTCGTGTCCGAGCGACGATGGTGCACGAGGGGTTCAGACTGCGCGCGAGCGCGGTGATCCGACGGGTCGCCGCCGCGTCCGAGATCGCGATGACCACCGCGTGCGCCCGCGCCACGCCCAGATGCTCGAGGAAGGCCTGCCGCGTCGCGTCGCCGTACAGGAGGTTCACGCCCTCGGCGCGCGCCGCGGCGACCAGCGAAGGGTTCATGTCGACCGCGACGTAGGGAATGCCGCCGACGCGGGCCGCGTACGAGACGTTCCGCCCGTTGAGTCCGTACCCGACGACGACGACGTGGCCGGATAGCTCTCGGGCTTCGCCTGTGGGGTCCGTCGGCAAGGCGCCGGGTCCCAGCCGCTCGAGCACGCTCAGGCGCGCCAAGCCCCGTGCCGCGGGGGTGGCGGCGCGCAGGATGAACGGCGTGACGCCCATCGTGACGACGGACACGGCAACGAACCACTGGTACGTCGTGTCGTCGAGCAGGCCGGCGGTGATCCCTGTCGACGCGAGCACGAAGGAGAACTCCCCGATCTGGCTGAGCGCGAAGCCCGTGGTGACCATGGTGTGCACGGTCGCCCCCACCACCGCGGCCGCGACGCCGGCCGCGAGCGACTTGAGCACCAGGACACCCAGCACCACGGCCCCCAGCACGAGGGGCTGCTCGGCCACCAGCCGCAGGTCCAGGAGCATGCCGATGCTCACGAAGAAGAAGCTCGCGAAGACGTCGCGGAACGGGAGGATGTCGGCGAGCGCCTGGTGGCTGTACTCCGACTCCGAGACGAGGAGTCCGGCGAGGAACGCGCCCAGGGGCAGCGACATGCCCGCCAGCCCCGCGGCCCACGCCACCGCCATGCAGACGGTGACCACCGTGAGCAGGAACAGGTCGCGGTTTCGGGTCTGAACCACTCGGTGAAGCATCTGGGGCACCACGAACCGCGCGAGCACCACGACCGCCACCAACGCGACGGCGGTCTTCGTCAGGAAGGTCACGACCGCGGTTCCGATTCCCGCCGAGCCGCCCGCCAGGACCGGGATGAGCAGGATCATGGGCACGATCATCAGATCCTGGTAGACCAGGATCCCCAGACCCATGCGCCCGTGCGGCGCGTCGACCTCCGCCCGTTGCTGGAAGAGCCGCAACACGACCGCCGTCGAGCTCAACGAGGCGATCATGCCGAGGAAGACCGCCTGATTCCACGGCACGCCGAGCGCCCGCGCCGCCAGACTGACGATGCCCGTGACACCGAAGACCTGGAGCGATCCTCCGAGCAGCACCACCCGGCGCATGCGCAGCAGGTCGGCGAGCGAGAACTCGAGCCCGATGGTGAACAGGAGCAGGATCACTCCGATCTCGGCGATCTGCTCTACCTCCTCGACCGCGCTGACGAGCCCGAACCCGTGGGGCCCGAGCAGCATGCCCGAGACGAGGAAGGCGATGATCGGCGGCAACCGCACATAGTGGGAGCCGTACAGGACGCCGATCGACACGACCAATACGATGACGAGATCGGTGAAGAGTGCGCCGTGCATGGACAGCCTTCCTTAGAAGCGAATCCGGGCGTCAGGTCGTTGTGGACCTGGACCGCTGCGTATGGATCGAAGAACGCGCCCCGGAGCCTCGTTGGCCATGGGGACGAATTGTCCCATCGTGTCCATTCTTGTCTATTTATTGTCAGAACACAGCGCGGCGCGGGGCTTGCAATCGACGGGGAGCGGGAGCGAGGCGCGAACCCCACGCGAGGGGCGGTCCTGTCGAACTGCTCGATCGAGGCCGAGCGCGAAGACGAGTAGGCGATGCTGATGCAGCTTGCGGAGTTCGCAGGACTCGAGTCCCCAGGGGCGGCGTGGAGCGGCACGACCAACGCCGAGATCGCCGAGGCCCTGGAGCGGACGGGTGCGCTGTTAGAGGTACGGGACGCGAACCCGTTCCGGGTACGTAGCTACATGCGGGCGGCCGACGAGCTGCGCGCCCTGGAAAGCCCGGTGCGTGAGCTGTACGCCTCAGGCGGTCGGAAGCGGCTGCGCGAGATCCCGGGTATCGGAGCCGCGCTGTCGAGCGCGATCGCGGAGTTGGTGGAGACGGGGCGCCTGGGACTCCTGGAGAGGCTCGAGAGCGCGATCGAGCCGGAGCGCGCGTTCCAACGCCTCCCCGGCATCGGTGCCGAGCTCGCGCGGCGAATCCACGACGAATTGGGCGTGAGCACCCTGGAAGAGCTCGAGCGCGCTGCGTACGACGGTCGCCTCGTGGCGGTGGAGGGCATCGGAGAGAAGCGTGCGCGCGGCATACGGGACGCACTGGCCGGTCTCTTCGCGCGTTCGGCGCGGCGACGCCTCCGCGAGCGCACGGCCCGTCACCCTCGGCCCCCGGTGTCTCTGCTCCTCGCGATCGATGAGGAGTACCGGAGCAAGGCGCGCGCTGGTGAGTTGAGACGCATCGCGCCGAGGCGCTTCAACCCGGAGCAGAGGGCTTGGCTCCCCGTCATGGAGGTCCAGCGAAAGGGCTGGGAGATGACCGCCCTCTTCTCGAATGCGCAAAGGGCCCATGAGCTGGGAAGGACGTACGACTGGGTCGTGATCTACTACGATCGCGACAGCGATCACGGACAATGCACGGTCGTGACCGCCCGCAAGGGCCGGCTGGCCGGGCGCAGAGTGGTGCGCGGCCGAGAGCCGGAAACCCGCAAGCACTATGGTGCCGTGTCCTCGAGCCTCGAGGCGTCGTCCTCCCGTGTCACGTAACGGGCCGAGCGCGTCCCTCACTCGCGCCGATCACGAGTTCGTCGACCACACATCCGAGGTCATCCTGCGGCTTCGCGCGCCCTCGTACCCGGAGCTGATCGGCGAAGCGACGAGCGCCTTCGCCGAGCTCGTCCCGCCCCACAAAATCGGGCGTCCAAGCGACGAGTGGCGGGAGTTCCGTTTCGACGGGCCGACGGACCGGGTCGGCCGTCTGGTCGATTGGCTGAACGAGCTCGTGTACCTGTGTGACGTGGACCAGTGGCTACCGGTCGAAGTCGAAGTGGATGACGTGGCCGGTGCGGAGCTCCACATCCGGGCGAGGGGCGTCGACCTCGACGAGCCCTTCGTGTTGGTGAAGGCCGCCACGCTGCAGAACGCCTTCGTGCATGAGCGAGCGGGTGGGGTCGAGGGGGAGGTCACGCTCGACGTATGACTCGGACGACGCACTCTCCCGTGGCCGCAGCCGCTCGCCGGATCTCGGAGGACGTCTACGAGATACCGGCCCGCGCGTTCCCCGGCATGCGCGTGGCGGCCCGCGTGTACGCCGACGACGAGCTTTGGGACCAGATCTCGGGCGACCGCTCGCTCGAGCAGCTGGTCAACGTCGCCAAGCTCCCCGGAGTGGTTGATCCCGTGTACGCGATGCCGGACGCCCACGAGGGCTATGGCTTCCCCGTCGGTGGGGTCGCGGCATTCCGTGAGGGAGACGGAATCATCTCACCGGGCGGCGTCGGCTACGACATCAACTGCGGCGTCCGTCTGCTCCTGTCGAACCGTTCGGCCGGGGACGTGGCCGACCTCCTCGAGCCGCTCGTTCACGAGCTGAGCAGGAGCATCCCCGCCGGAGCCGGACGAGGCGGCAAGCTGGTTCTCGACGACGACGAGCTCGACCAGGTGTTCACCACGGGCTGTGCCTATCTGTACGAGCGGGGCATGGCGACCGAGCACGACCTGGCGCACACCGAGTCGGGTGGCTGCCTCGGCGGCGCCGACCCCGCGGGTATTTCAGCGCGCGCTCGCGCGCGAGGGAGGGGCCAGCTCGGCACCATGGGCTCCGGCAATCACTTCGTCGAGGTCGAGCGCGTGGAGCACATCTTCGACCAGGCTGCGGCGGATGCGCTGGGCCTACGACCCGACGGCGTCGCTCTGTTGATCCACACGGGCTCCCGCGGCCTCGGGCACCAGGTCTGCACCGACTACGTGGCCCGGATGGATCGGGCGATGAGCTCGTACGACTTCGTGTTGCCGGATCGGCAGCTCGCGTGCGCACCCCTCGGGTCCGAAGCGGGGCAGGCGTATTTGGGGGCGATGGCGGCTGCGGCCAACTACGCGTGGTGCAATCGTCAGGTCATCACGCACCTCGCGCGGCGGGTGGTCCAGCGGGTTCTGGGGCAGGACGCCGAGCTGCGGCTCGTGTACGACGTCGCCCATAACGTGGCCAAGCTCGAACACCACCAGGGTGAACTCGTTTGCGTGCATCGAAAGGGCGCGACCAGGGCCTTCGGCCCGTCGCATGAGGAGACGCCCGAGGCGTACGCCGGCGTCGGGCAGCCGGTGTTCATTCCCGGCAGCATGGGCACGGGATCTTATGTGTTGGTCGGACAAGATGTTGCAGGGCAGCGGTCGTTCGGCAGCGCGTGTCACGGCGCGGGGCGTCGGATGAGCCGTGGCCAGGCGCGACGGACCCGTTCGGGACGCGAGGTCAAGACGGAGCTCGCCGAGCGCGGGATCGTCGTACGCTGTCCCTCTCTGAAGGAGCTCGCGGAGGAAGCCCCCTACGCGTACAAGGACGTCGACCGCGTCGTGCAGGTGGTCGAGCGGGTCGGGCTCGCTCGCCGAGTGGCGCGACTCGCCGCCATGGGGGTCGTGAAAGGGTGACCCGACGCGTTGCCGCCTCCCCCTTCCGTCACGCGCGACCCTGAGCCTCACGGCCTCCGAATCCCACAGCGGGTGAGATCGTGCCGCGGCGGGGTCGACGGCGCGGTGGGTCCCGATTTCGCTACACCACGCGGATTTACCGTCTCTCAAATCCGAACTAGAATTCTATTTCGGTTTTCGGGCCTCGAAGTGGGCGCCCGCGATCGACCCCGCGAACCGCTCGAGCTCGTCGACGTGCTCGGGGTGGTCCGAGAGGTACTCCCGGACCCCGTCGTCGGAGAGGAGGTAGCTCGCGGGATAGGGCGTCTCGGACACGATCGTCACCGCCTCGAAGCCCGCCTCGCGGTACTCTCCGAGATAGCGCTCGCGGGCCGTCGGCAGGCAGGCCGCCACCGCGTCGAGATTGCCGGCCAGAACCTCGGGCACCGGGAGATCGGACACCATGTCCGACACGGCCACGCGGCCGCCCGGCTTCAAGACGCGATACGCCTCACGGAGCACGCGCGCCTTGTCGCTGCTCAGGTTCAGCACGCAGTTGGAGATGACCACGTCGACGCTCGCGTCCGCCACGGGAAGGGCCTCGATCTCGCCGAGCCGGAACTCGACGTTGTCGTATCCTCCCGCCGCGGCGTTCTCCCGCGCCTTCTCCAGCATCTGCGGGGTCATGTCCACGCCGATGACCCGCCCGGTGGGGCCTACCTGCCGGGCCGCCAGGAAGCAGTCGATGCCGGCGCCGGACCCGAGGTCCAACACCGTCTCGCCCGGCTGCAGCGCCGCGATGGCCGTGGGGTTTCCGCACCCCAGGCCCAGATTGGCGTCCTCCGGCAGCGACGCCAGCTCCTCGTCGCTGTAGCCGATGCTGCGCCCGACGTCGGCCGCCGTCGCCGAATCCCCGCAGCACGCGGGCTCGCAGCAGCCCGTGTCGGTCGTGGCCGCCCGCGCGTAGCGGTCGCGCACGACTTTCTTGATCTCGGCGGAAGTGTGCTCATTCATGGGTTCCTCCAGAATAGTAGTTGTCTAATGCAACTATATGCCAACGAAAAGGCCGCTATTTCGGCAGGACACAACAGCTGCCTCCCGTGGTGTCGACGCGGGACGCGAACGAGCCCCCCAGGCGCCCGACCAGCTCGAGGATCGCAGCGCGAACGTCCGGGTCGAAGGCCCGGAGCAGCTCCACGTACTCCCCGGCCAGATCGTCGTCGATTTGGCGCCAGGTGGCCCAACCGGCCGCCGTCGGCACCAGACGGACCACGCGACCGTCGTCAGGGTCGCGCGCCCGGGTGAGCAGCCCCTTGTCTTCGAGCCCGTTCGCCACTCGGCTGGCGGTGCTCTTGTCCAGGTACAGGTACGACGCGAGGTCGTTGACCGTGAGGGACGTCGCGTCGGCCACGCCCTTGAGCGCGTAGCACTGGGTGACGCTCAAGCCGTAACAGCAGGCGCGGTCCCGGTCGCGGAACCCGACGACGCGGACGAGCTCGCCGAGGGCCTCGGAAAGCCGATACGCGTCGGCCTCGAGTGTCGTCTTGGTCTCCTGAATAGTTGCCATACGCAGCTACTAACGTTCGTCGGGCGCCAGGTCAAGGTCGAGGAGACTGCGGGGGTCGACGCTGGTGTTGCCGTAGCGGACCACCCAGTGCAAATGGGGCCCGGTGACCCGACCGGTGGCGCCCACCAGCCCGACGGGCGTTCCCGGCAGCACGGTGTCCCCGACCGCCACGAGCTGGCGACTCAGGTGGAAGTAGGCGCTGAGCAGACCCGCCCCGTGGTTCACGTAGACCACGTTGCCCGCGAGCAGGAACGGCGCGACCACCTCCACGGTTCCACGGGCCACCGAAACCACGGTATCCCCCGAAAAGCCCTGTAGGTCGAGCCCCATGTGGCGGCTCGAGAGCTGGCCGTTGAAGATACGCCCATCGCCGAATCCGCTCGTGACCCGGCTCTCCCGCGGCATCCGAACACCCTCCGGGCTCCAGAGACGACGGGTCCGGTGAGCCCGCTCGGCCGCTGTGCGGGCAATCCTGCGGTCCTCGTCGAGCCGGGCCTGGTCCGCCGGGCTCAGGGGCGCGCCGAAGCGCGGGGCCACGCTCAGCGCCTCATGGGCGTATTCGCCGGCCGTCACCGGCACGTCGACGGCGTAGGTGGACTCTCCTCCGTCCGCGAATACCGTCCGCACCGTCGCGCTCAGCCGGCCGTCGGAACCCACGGGCACCGCGGCCAGACTCTCGAAGCCGCGCTCGTCGACCGACGCGAAATGGAGCTCCTCGCCCGCCGCCTCGCCGTGCACCCCGATGATCGGCGTGTGCTCGGACGCCTGGACCCGGAGCACGAAGAGCCGTCCCTCGCCGGGCACGTCCGGGCGCCAGGTGATCTCCGGGGCCATGACGATCGTGGCACGAAGCGGCTCCTCGGGGGGCTCCTGGCCGATCCCGAGCAAGATGGCCCCCGCGGCCACGGCGGGCAGAACGAACCACAGCATCCTTCTCATGCAACCAAAGATGCCGTCGGACCGCCCGTTCCGCGAGGTGCCGCTCGGATCGTTGGAATCGGGCCCCTGCGCGCCCCCTGCGCGAGCGACGCTCCGTCGCTTGCGCGCGCCCAATGCACCAGCGACGCCGCATCGTCCTGTCCGTACGACTCGATCGTATGTCAATACATCCGTATTGACATCCTCCGCAGAGAGCGGCATCGTGGGGCGATGAGCGCCAAGACCAGCCAGTTGCAGATCCGCGTGACGCCCGACGAGAAGGCAGCGCTGAAGGGCCTGGCTGCGGCTGCCGGCCTCTCCGTCTCCGAGTACGTTCTGCGACGTGCCCTTCCGTCCGCCCGCCGGGGCCTCGCCGAGGCCGTCAACGCCCTGATTGCCGCGTCAGACCGGGACGGAGCGCTGGACTCGTTGCGGGCGCAGCTTCGAGACTTGTCCGACGAACGCTTCGTGGAGGCGGTGTCGGCCCCCCTCGAGACCCCCCTGACGCCCTTCCTCCTGAACTGCGTCGCTGCATCGGTGGAGCACGAGTGCGCCACGCGCCGACTCGACCCTCCGCGCTGGATCGAGCGTATCGCGCCCCTCTCTCGCCCGCACTTTGGCCGGGATCTCCGCAGCCTGCGGCCCTTCCTCATGAGGGTCTCGCCTCCGGCCTTCAAACGGCGGAGAGTCTTCATCGAGGCCGACCGTGCCTCGCCCTAACATGCCCTCGGACTTCGCGTTACCTCCGTCGGCAGGCCACGTGCCGTGGGCGGATCCTGCCGACGAGCGCTACTTCGGCGAGCTCGACGAGGCCTTGGAGGGGGAAGGCGTCGACGTCGAGCTGCTCGTGGTCGGAGGCGCCGTACTGCGTCTCGTGTTCACGGCCGACCCCGGCACGAGGCGGCCCAGCCGGATGTTCGGGGATCCGGCGGCGCTGGACCGAGCGGTCGCCAGCGTCCGGGGGGCCGTGGATGAGCCGCTCGCGTCGCTCGCAGCGAGGGTCCGAGCCTTCATCGGAACCGCGGGCGAGGCCAACCGGGTCTTCGAGGGCGCCCACCTACGCGTCTTCGCCGCGCCGCCCGACTATGCGCTCGCCATGAAGGTCGCGTGCCTGGCGCTGCGCGGCGGCGCAATGGGCGTCGAGGACGACATCCGCTACCTGGCGCGCTTCATGGAGCTCCGCGATCCCACCGAGGCGCTTCGCGTGGTGGACGACTACCTGAACGAGCGCCAGCGCCCGCCCGACTTCGAGGCGGTCATGGGCCCGCTCTTGGCCTGACGTCCCGGCGTCGCTTGCCCCGGGAGCGCTAAGTCCCAGTCGGTCTGTCAGATACCGCACCGAAGGATGTTCATGCTGGGTGGCGTGCCCAGGAAGCCGCCCTCCGAGCTCAGCAGCACCTGGCCGCCGCCGTCGAGCGCGACCGCCTCTCCCTGGCTCTCGGCCAAAGAACGCAGGTTCACCAGCCCATTCTCCATGAGCGCCAAGCTGTCGCCGGCAACGCGGTAGAGACCCAACGATTGATACGTGCGCACCGCGACCGTCGAGCCGTCCCTCGACGCGGAGGCGCCGGTGACTTGGTTCGCCAGCGGCTGCGCGCCGTCGAACAGCTCCTGAACGGCAGCCATCTCCACCGTATCCGGGCGCAAGGGCGGAGGGTAGCGGTAGACGGCCACGCCGTGGTTGCGCCCTTTCGTCACCAGCCGGAGCTCCCCCTCGGGTAAGACGAAGAGGGCTTCGATGTCGCGTGGCCCGTCGGGAAGACGGAGCGGAAACGCCTCGCCGCGGAGCAGTCCCACTTCCCCGTCTACCGGCCACGCGTCGCCCAGCCTGGGCTCCGGGACGCGCACGATCCGGATGGTTCCCGCCGGGCGCCGCTCCGCGTTGTCTCCGGTGTCGGCCAGGTACAGGCACCACTCCGACTCCGGGCACGGGGCCGCGGCGATGTCCTCCCAGTCTCGCAGCCGTGGCTGGATCGACCAGCGGCCGAGAATCGTGCCGACCCGGTCGATGGCGAACAGTGCGGATCCGTCGTCGTTGTGCGTCCAGAGCACGGACGGATCGGCGCCCCCGACGGTGAGCCCGCTGCTCTCGTCGATCTCTCCGGACAGCGCGATGCCGGTGTGCAGCGGCACGCAGTCGGGACCCGCCAAAGCCACTGGCGCGCACGCCAGCACGGCTCCCGCCGCGGCCATCGTGGCCGCGATGCGTCTCCCCATGGCCCGTCCCGTCCCCGGTGCGCTACTGCGCGCCGCCCACCGCCTGCTCATGAACCAGCGTCAGCACTTCCTGGAACATCTCCAATGGGAGCGCACCCTGGAGCGGTGGGTAGCCGATTACGACGAACGTAGGGGTGCCGCGGACGCCGAGCTGCTGCGCCAGGGTCGTCGCCGCCGCCACCCGGCCCAGTTGGGTGTCGTCCTGCACGCAGCGACGGAATTCGTCACGGTCGACGCCGGCCAACTCGCCGACCCACCCGTCGATCACGGACTCGGGGTCGTTGCTGCGCTTCCACTCGGCCTGCTCGTCCCAAAGCCTGCCGTTCAGCGTCTCGAAGGCGTCTTCGTCCTGGACGTAGACGCACTCGGCGGCCTCGGTGGCCGCCACGGAGTTGTCGAACATGCCCGTGACGAAGGGGACGAACTTCCACTCCACCATCCCGCTGTCGATGAACTGCGCCAACAAGGTGGGGAAGGTCTCCTGGTGGAACTGGCGACAATAGCCGCAGCCGTAGTCCGACAGCTCGACCACCTTCACAGGTGCCGTCTCGAGGCCACGGTTGAAGCCGACGGCGGAGACCGCGACGGGCGGACCCCCCTGAACCAGTGATGGGTCCACCGCGAGCGGGGTCGACTGGCCGTCACCGGCGGGCGTTTGGAGAAGGTCGCGCGTCAACGCGGCCGTGTCGGCCCCTTCGGCCGCCCCCTCCTCCCCGGCGCACGCCCCGATGGCCAGGACGGTGGTGAGCAAAGCGACGACTCGAACGTTCGATCTCATGGGATGTCCAGGTTGATGAGTTGGCCCATTCCGGCCAATACCGCGGTCATGCTGGCGAACCGACCCGTAACCATCAGAAGCCCGATGGCCACGAGCACGGTTCCGGCCACCCGCTGGAGCGGTACGATCCAGCGACGTGCCCGGGCGCTACCCGCCAAGAACCAATTGAGGCCGACCGAGGCGCCCACGAACGGAATCCCTAGTCCCAGGGCGTACGTCGCGAGCAACAGTGTACCGGTCCGCATGGTCGTCTCCAGCCCCGCGTAGAGTAGGATCGACCCGAGGATCGGTCCAATACACGGGGTCCAACCGGCGCCGAACGCGACGCCGACCAACGCCGAGCCGATGTAGCCGGCCGGCCGGGCACCGAGATCT
>JAOTVL010000014.1 GCA_029863525.1 Gemmatimonadota bacterium | reverse complement strand
GAGTTCTTGGCTGGTATGATGCGATTCCCGAGTGGGCTCGTGTCGCACTTCGACTGTGCGCTCACCATGGAGCGCTCGGAAGCGTACGAGGTGGGTGGCACCGAGGGGTCGCTTCGCGTAGCCTCGGCGTTTCTCCCGGGGACCGACGACGTGGCCATCGAGCACGCTCGAGGCCACCAAGGAACGACGACGGAGGTCATCCGCGGCGACGACGAGTACCGCCTCATGGTCGAGCACTTCGCCGAGTGCGTTCTCGAGGACCGAGCGCCGCGCTATTCGGCGTCGGAGGCCGCCGCAAACATGCGGGCGATCGAGGCGCTCTATCGCTCCTCCCGAGCCGGAGGCGCTCCGGTGGAAGTCGAGCGGGCCTAGCGAGGGGGCTGGGCCGCGCGCCAAGTGCGCTCGGCAGGCTGCTTCGGTCGCACCCTAAGCGCCGCCTGGTCCGAGCGGCCGGCGAACCAGACGCACACGCCCTGCGACGGGCGTACCGCAGTCGGTCACGGTGACCGGTCCCGTGATTTCTCCGCCCCCCCGTTCGATGGTGAGGATGCCCTCGATTCGCCCGTCGCAGCCGCCGGGATTCGTATAGCGAACCGTGAGTCGGAGGAGCTCGTCGCGTACCGCCCCTTGCACGGGACCGTCGATTTCGACGGGGGCTCCGACGCGGAATGCCCCCGTCACGCGACCGCCGGACCGGGTCCTGAGTCGGACCGTCGCCTCGAACGGCGACCCATCGAAGACGAAGCTGCCTTCATAGGCTCCCTCCACGTTGTACGGGTGGCCCGGTGAGCCCGGGCCCGAGCCGGTCGCGCAAGCCGCGAGCCCGAGTCCGAGTCCGAGCGCGAGAAGGAGTGCGTAGGTCGGGCGCATCGATGCGTAGGTGGGAGCGGTGGGCCCAGGGGGACCCTTGTGCTGGACGCCTACGTAAGATGACGGGCAGGGGTTCGGACGAAACCCCGGCGCCGGTGGCTCTCGTATAGTAGAATGTGAACATGACCCGCTTGCTCCGATCCCGCTTCGCATTGGTCCTGGCCTTGGCCGCCGACCTCGTGCTGTACGCAGGCGTTCACGGCCCGTACGACTACTCGCGGTCCTCCTTCGAGGCCGCGCTCTCGCTCCAGGAGCAGGTCACGGATGAATGGCTGACGCGCGATGGCGTGGTCGGCACCGCGATCGGGGTGGACGGCGCCGGGCGGGCCGTGCTCAAGGTGTACTTGGTGAGCCCGGGCATCACGACGTTCCCCAACTTCGTTGCCGACGTACAGGTCGTCCCGGAGGTCACGGGGCGCTTCACCGCCCTACCAATGTCGGCTGAGTCGGCCGAAGCCGCGGATCCGACCAAGAGCTTTCCCCGTCCGGTCCCGATCGGTGTCAGCACCGGTCACGGAAGAGTCACGGCCGGAACGATCGGAGCTCGCGCCACCGACGGCGATCGGACGTTCGCGCTCAGCAACAACCACATCTTCGCCGCGAACAACATCGGCCAAACCGGAGACAACCTCCTGCAACCCGGCGTCGTCGACGGCGGGCGCGACCCGGACGATGTCATCGGCACCCTCTACGATTACGAGCCGATCAGCTTCTGTAAGGCCCTGCTCTGCCCGCCGAACGAGATCGACGCTGCGATCGCGTTGACGACGACGGACGACGTGGGGGTCGAGACACCGGAGGGTGGGTACGGGACGCCGCGGTCATGGAGCGCGGACGCGGAGCTGGGCATGTCGGTCCAGAAGTACGGTCGCACGACGGGACACACGGTCGGCCAGGTCACGGGACTGAACGCGACGATCGACGTCGGCTATCGAGACGGCAAGGCCCGCTTCGAGGGTCAGATCGTGATCTCGGGCCGCGGCTTCAGCGCCGGCGGTGACTCGGGCTCGCTCGTCGTCTCGAAGGGACTGCTCATGGCCGACCGTCGGCCGGTGGGCTTGCTCTTCGCCGGAACCGCAACCTCGACGCTCGCGAACCCGATCGACGTGGTGCTCGACCGGTTCGGGATCCGCATCGACGGGAACTGATGGCCAGGGCCGATCTCAAGGGCGCTCAGGCCGAGCTGAACGGGCGCGTGCTGGGCAAGCCCGGCGTCGAGGGTACCGCCATCGGCCTGCACCGTGGGTCCCCGTGCCTCAAGGTGTACGTCAGCAGTCCGGCCGGCTCGAAGGTGGTACCCTCGAAGGTCGGCGGTTTCCGCGTCGTGACCGAGCGTACGGGAGGCTTCCGTAAGCTCTCGTAGGCCCGGCGCGATGGGGCAGCCGGAGCCGATCGGCGCCGCTAGTTGCCCCCGACCGTGAACCGCACGGTGTCGACGACCCACGGCTGAAGCGGGACGTGCACGCCGTCGGCGACCACGGCGATGATCCGGTGCTCCCCGGGCGCCACGCCCTCGAAAACGTAGGTCGCCGACGCATCACCCATGTGGACGATGCTCCCCGGCACGGTGGGGACCGGTTGGTCGGCCGGGGTCAGGTCGGCGTCGAGATACAGGTGGTGATGGCCCGTGCCCTCGGTCAGCTCACCGGCGGGAACGATCGGCACGGACGACGACAGCTGAACCGTGACGGTCGAACCGTTGATGAGCGCGCCCTCCATCGGCGTCACGATGGTGACGGTACCGGTCGTCTCTTCGGTCTCGGGCGTGGCATCCGTGTCGGAGTCGCCGCCGCATGCAACGAGGGTCAACGAGAGCAGGAGCGCGGTGGTTGCGTTCTTCATGGTCGTCGGGAAGGGTCGGGGGCACGTGAAGGACCATCAACGAAGCCTGAGCCGCGGGGGCCGTCAAGCGTCATCGCCCGCCTCCACCGGTCGGCGGTGCGACGGTCTCCTCGGAGTCGTCGTCCTCCGTCTCGGGCGGGCGGGGCCGGTTCATCCGCAGCGACACGCCATCGAAGAAGCGCGAGCCCGATCGCTCGACCTCGTGTTCTCCGTCGTAGAGGTAGTCGGTGATCGCCTGATCCCACGACAGCCCGGCCTTGCCCATGAGCTCCATCCACGGGCCGTACGCGGTCTCGTCGGGCGCCTCGGTGGTGCCGCTCCAGATGGTCACCCGCGGGTTGTAGCCTCCTCCCCCCTGACCGCTCGAGCCCTTGAGCGGCATCTCGATCATGACGCTGTCGGTCATGGGAAGGTTGAAGACGTCCGGATCGAAACGGGCACCGTAGCGCTCGTACCGCCCGTACGCCCGCTGGTTGAGATCGAACACGTCGCGATTCGAGTTGATGCCCCTGGTGATGTAGTCCCGGATCGTAAACGCGGCGTCTTTGTGGCGAGGGAACTCCGGACTGTCCACGTATCCGAAGCCCGGCATGAACCAGCCCTTGTTGAAGCCCCAGTTTCGCTCCGTGACGCGTCCTCGCCGAACCAGGCCGGTGTATTCGGAGAAGAGCTGGACGACTTGGTGGCTGGGGTAGCCGTGCGGGTTCAGGAAGATGTCGGGGAGCCACATCTCCCAGAGACGCCCGCGTACCGTGGATTCGGGATAGATCGGGTGATCGTCGCTACCCCCCGAGGTCGCGTCCTGACCGAGCGACCCCAAATAGCCGGCGTGAAGGATGTAGTCCGGAGTCATTGTGTAGAGGTCGTACGCGGTCTGGGCACCATCCGGATTCGTGAACGGGTGCACGATCACGTTCACGGCGTCGAGCTTGCGACGTTGCTCCGGGTCGGTCAGAAGCAGCTCGGCGTGACGCAGGACGTGGCTCGTCGACGAGACTTCGTTGGCGTGCTGGCGGGCCGAGTACACGACCGTGGGCTTGAACGTCGACGCCTTCACTCGCGACCAGTGACTGGCTCGGATGGGAGGCATCAGATCCAGGGCCCAGATGTCCCGTCCCAGGTAGCTCTCCCCGACCTTGTACATCGACGCTTCCGGAAAGGCCGCCGCCATTTTGGCCAGCATCTGATGGCCCTCCGGCGGTGGGATCGGCGTGTCCCAATGCACGATCCGGTCTCCCCCGTAGCTCCAGCCGGGGGGAAGGAGGGAGCGCCAGTCGGGCAGCGCGGGGGGCTCGCCATTGGCGGCGAGCGTGCCCACCGTGCGCGATTCGGGGTCCTGCTCGTGCGTCCACTCGGCCCACACCTCGATCGACCCGAGCCCCTGATAGGCGAGCGCGTCGGTGTACAGCCCCGCGGCGCGAAGGCCCTCGATCTCACGCATCGTCGCGACGACCTGCTCGGCGGAGACCATGCGCTCGTCGACGGAGAGCTCGCGCGTGGTCGTGACGAGGCTGTCGCGCATGTCGCGTTCCGTGTCGACCCTGACTCTCAGGCCCAGGTGGGTCAGCCCTGGGGTGCCGACTCGCACGCGAGCGAGCCGAGCCGACGGCCGCTCCAGACTCGTCTTCGGGATGTCGAGGCGGAGCTCGTCTCGGACTCCGCCCGTCGTCTCGTACTGCACGACCACGGCCGGTCTCGACGTGGCGAAGCCCGTTACCGTGATCTCCGCCGTTGCGCCTCCGCCGTCGGACTTCGGTCGCATGACCGGCACGATCCGTCCGGGAAAGGTGATCCCCTGACCGCGTGAGTTGCGGCCGAGCACGTCGAAGAACTCGATGGTCCCGAAGTAGATCTCTTCATGGAGCGCGTCCATCGGAGCGTGGATCTCGTTGTCGACGCCGAGCCGGTAGTTCGGCTCGCTCATCTCCAACTCCACGATCAGTTCCCCGAAGAACGGCGCGTCCGCGTTCCCGCCTCTCGGCAACCCGTCGTGCAGCTCCATCACGTGGTCGTACATGGCGGGGAGGACCGTGCTCTGGAAGTAGTCCCAGAACGCTTCGGGGTCTGTCTCGATTCGCTCGTCGACGAGCGTGCCCCCGTCGCTCGTGGCGGTGAGCCATCCGGTGGTGACCCGGACCTGCTCGTAGTCCTGGAAACGGTCGAAGTACGGACGGAGGACCCACTTCGGATCGAAGGTGTCGCCCAGGATGAGCGCACCCGATCGGTCCGTGACCTCGACCTCGTACGTGGGGCCTTCGAGGACCTGCTCGAAGCGGATGCGCTCGAGACCCACGCCCAATTCCCGCGCGAAGACCTCGTCGATGGGGAAGATCTCGTGCAGCCATCGCACCGGGGTATTGATCGCCTGCTGCGGCCAGGCCTCGGGTGGGTCGTTACGGCGGAAGCGGATCACGACCTCGCCGATGTCGGCCCCGGAGATCTCGGGAAGGATCCGGTCGTGGAGCCAGGAGAAGCCTTGCTTGAAGGCCGACAGGACCTCCACCTCCGTGCCGCCGGGGTCCGCTCCCTCGTCGAGCAGGGCAGCGCGTGCCTCGCGTTCGATCCGCGCGCGGATCTCCGGGGGCTCGCTCAGGCGTGCCTCGACGCGGACCGCGTCGCCCGACGAAGCGGCCGGGAGTACCTCGGAACGGAAACGCTGCCAGAAGCGCTCGACCTCGGACGGGAAGATCGCCGACTCGCGGAAGATCGGGGCGGCCTCGAGAACGTCACGGTCGTCCACGGTGACGTCGATGTTCGGCGTGCGCAGAGCCTGGGCCGCGCGCCGGGTCACGACCTCCTCCAATCCGGGCGCGGCCTTCTCGACGGAGATCAAGACCGACGCTGAAGTGAGGGTCCGGTCGGAGAGGGCCGAACCGATACGATCGAGCTTGTACAGCCCGATGGCTGCCTGGCCGATCGGACTGTGTCCCGAGAGGGCGCTCCAGAGGTCCCGTTCGACGTCGTCCACGGTCGGCCGATCGTCGCCGCGCGGGTCGATGTTGGGGAAGGTGAGCGAGACCTGCTCGAGCGCCCGCTCGGCGCCCGAAGAATCCGCCCCCGTCACCACGAGCGCTGGCTTGCCGAACGCGTCGGGCACCAACTCGATCAACCCCTCGCCCGGCGCGAGAGCCTCCAGATCGATCTTTCCGCTGTCGGCGAGCTGCGTCGTGAGACGATGATCGGCGCCCGCCAGGACCATCGTCGGCTGTGCGCGGGGCCGGTCCACCGTCGACGCGGGGTGCGCGAGCGGGACCGCCATTCCGGTCGACTCCAGGCCGAGCCGAGCGGCGAGGTCGGGCAGCCGGTCGATGCCGGTGCCGTCGGCGACGAGGATGGCGTCGACGCGATCGGGGATCGGGCCGCCACCGAGCAGTCCGTCTGCAGTGTACAGGTTCGAGAGGTCGAGTTCATCCTTGCCGCCGCTCCCCGGACGCCCTCCGATGGGTCCTGGGGTGTCCGGGGCGGCTCGTCCGGGGAGCCGCAAGACCTCGCCGCCCGTCAGGCGGACCTCGACGGAGACGAGGCCGGGGTAGGCGAGCGGGTCGTCGGGCGCAGCGACAGCGGCGGAGTCCGCCGCCTGAGCGCTGTCCGGGGCCGCCGCGGGAGCAGGCGTACCGTCGACGCTGGTCAACGGTTCGAGCGCGGAGGCGGCGCTTTCTGGATCGGCCGTGTCGATCCGGACGACGAGACGCGCGATGCCGTCCTGGCCCGATCGGGCACGAGCCTGCGTGAGGCGGACGGTCGCATCGGAGATCCCGGCAGCGGTGAGCACGCGCTCCAAATCGCCGCGCACGCGCGCCAGGTCGGCGGTCGATAGCGTGCGCGTGTGCGGCAGCACGCCGGCGAAGAGCCTGGCCGCGGCCAGCAGTCCGTCGTCGTCGCCCCCGAGGACGAAGATCCACGTGCGGCCGTCGATCTCGGCGACGGTCACCGCGCCCTCGCCGGAGTCGAGCGACGTGGGATCGATGCCGGGAGCGGAGACGCCCGAGGCGGCCAACCCGCCGCGGCCGATCACGATCGGGGTCCCCGCATCGACGCTCCGAGCGAGCGGAAGATCGAGCGCCATCGTCTCGAAGCCGAGCCGTGCCGAGATCTCGGCCGCGGCCGCCTGCGCACTGACCGTGGGACTCGCCCCGAGCACCAGGCTCGCGTTCACGAAGTCGGGGACGTCGTCACCGTTCGTGTCCGAGATCAGTGTGCCGAGCGCAAAGAGCGTGGCGAGGTCGGTGGGCTCGTCCTGTGCAGCGAGGGGAGCGGCGATCGCGGACGCGGCGCCGAGCGCCGCGACGAGCGAGAAGGCGAGCCGTGTGCCGACCCAGCCTGCTCGGACGAGGCGTGTGTTACAGCGCTGGGTGGAAACGATCGATTTCGGCAACGCGGGTCGCATCGGCACCTCGGTCGGGAGTCGGGGCCATCTCGGCCGTGACTCTGCCGGCGAGAAGACCAGTGCGCAAGCCGATGCGCCGGTCACGCCATCCGCGGAGGGCCTGGTAGGCACTTGCGGATGCGGATTGCTTGCGCGATTGACGATCGGCCGAAAGATTGACGGGACGTGCACGGGGACCACTGATCCGGCAACCCGCCGATAGGTCGAGCCTGGGCCGCGTGCAAGTCACCTGACTGATGGAGGACCCCATGCACGTTACGCGAAAGGGCGTTCTCGCCCTGACCACCCTGAGCCTTCCCCTACTGCTTGCCTTGGCCTGCGCGTCACCCCGAGCCACGAAGACGGACGCGAACTTCGATCGGAGGGAGTGCCCGCACGACCCAACGTGGGCCGAGAGGGATCCGGCCTCGACCACGCAGTTCTCTCCCGACCGTCTCGCGATCCCCGAGCTACATGATTGTCAGCGCTTCATCGAGGAGGAGGGCTATACATCGCTCTTTGCGGTCTTCATGGGCGAGCAGGCGTACGATACCGAGACGTTCGTGGCGCTCATCGTCTCGGAGGAAGGTGGATCGTACGACCCGCTCGGACTCCGTCCGCCCTCAGGATACCCGGAAGAGACTCGGTTCTTTCAGTGTCTTCTCGTCGAGCCGAATCCGCAGGCTGGAAGCCCGCTCGTGGCCAGACTCGTCAGCATCCAGAATGAGCATGAGTGCTCGGCCACCTTGCCCCGGGGGCCAAATGACTTCGTCAATCTAGATGTGCGAGTCCCGTCGTATTCCTCCGAGTACGAGGAGAGGGACTTCCCGCAGGTGGCACGGTGGGCGTACCACGACCGGGTCCAGTACGTGACGATGTGGTGCGGCCCGCGCCGATGGTGCGACGTCGGGCCGAGAGGGTTTACGCCGGCGCCCGTCAGCGACACGGGTGATCGTACGCGCGACATCGTGGGTTGGCACGACCAGCAGATTCTCGCCGTCGTGGACGGGGACTCCCTCGTCCCGTCGGGGGTCATGGGAACCATCTATCCGGCCCCCGATCTCGGTCGCTATTCGGCGGCGGACTTTGCCGGAAGGTGGTTGTTCGTCGCGGAGGTCTCGCTCACAGGCGCGCTTCCCGCGTATGCAGCGGAATTCAATTTCGTTCCGGCCACCGCCGATCGGCTCAGCCGGATCGAGTTGTGCCAAGGGGACGAGGCGACGTGCGTTGGGACGGAAGGGGTGGCGGACAAATCCGCCTGCGTCGGTCCACCCACGTGGTGGGCGAGACTGTCGCGTCCGGGATCTGCACCGGAAGCAGACAAGTACAAGTGCATTACCCGCCACTTTGTCTCGAACCCGGTCGCCGATCCGGGGACCGTGCGTTGGAGGTGGCGCGTCCTCGACGAAGGGGGCTGGATGCGGTGCCCTCAGGGCTGCTGCGAGCTCCTGTAGGCGGAGCGTGCGCTACGGTGGCGGGAACTGCCCGGAGGCGATCTCTGCCATCTCCGTAACGAGCGACTGAAGGTTGTCGTCCGCGTCTATCCAGAGGGCAACGAACGCTTGTGCCCACGTGCGCGCCCCTTCGGTATCGCCCAGTTCTTGGGCCAAGCGTGCCCTGAGGGCTAAGGCCCGAACCAAGGACGCCGCGCGCACCGGGGAACCGAGGATATGGGGGGCGCTCTCCGCGAGCGCGTCCAAGGTCGGATCGATCCACTCGGTCGCCCGCTCAGGGTAGCCGAGGAACACCCAGAGTTCAGCCTCGGGATACAGGGCGTCGAGCGTGATCGTACCGGGCCGAAGATCGCTCCTCGCGCGACCGAAATCCTCGAGGCTCGCGCGAGCTGCGGCCGTATCTCCCTCGAGCCAAGAGACCTGAGCATCGAGGAGCGGATCCAATCCGATGAGGGACGAGGCCGTCTCGAGGCTAGCGGAGGAGAATGCGAGCGTCGCGGGCCGCGCCAACCAGCGCATGGCAGCGATCTCGCGATCAGGACCGTCGACGAACCTTTCGATCCGCGCGCCCGTTCGCCTTCGAAGGAGCGCCAGCGTATCAGGAGCAGCGCCCATCGCCGACAATACCAACAGAGGCTCCGCGAGACCACGAAGGGACACCGGAACCTCGAGTTCGGCCGCAGCACGCGCGTGCGTAGCCAACTCGACCGCCTGGCCTGCGCGCCCCGTGAGGGCGGCGAGCCCCGACATGAGCAACGGATCGCTGGGAGCGCTGCTGCTCAGCAACAGTGTATCCGCAATCGATCGTGCCCGCTCAACCTCACGAATGTTGGAAGGCAATGCTCGAGATAGCCGCAACCAAACCTCCGCGACCATTGCAAGTCGCTCGTCCTCGACTTCGACCGCGAGCACTCTCGCCTTCGAGATCGAATCCAAGGCTGTCCTCTCACCCAATTGGTGGAGCGCGATCGAGAAGGCGAGCATTGCCTTCGAGGAAGCCGGGTCCTCAGTCACCCAAGCTGACGTCACATCCCGGAAGAGCTCGCGCTGGCGGCGGACTGCCCTTTCGATTGCAGCGGGGCTGGCACCGAGGCGAGCCGTCTGATCAGAAAGAGGATAGGGAACCAGAGCCAGCGTATCGCCGTCCCATGACAGGTCCGCCACGAATCGCTCCTGGGTGGCGGTTGAACTGCGACCGAAGCGGCGCTCGTTGCCGGACGTCTTGAAGAGCCGCCGGAGCGGCTCGAACGAGCGGGCGCTGAATGCCGACAGAACCGCGGGCCGAAGCGCGAACGCTCGTCGATATCCCTGGAGCGCGTTGTGCTCGCTGGACCGAAAGCTGAATCCCGAGGGACTTCGCTCGTCCAACACCACGATGTCGTCACGAGCCTGGCAGTGCGCGCTGCCGTACCAGGCGACGAAGTCGTTTGGCCACGTTTCGGTCATCGCGGCCCAGGAGGCGCAGGATCCAGCTACCTCTTCCCGGGCCATCGCCAAGATCGCAACGGACGTTGCTGAATCTCTGGGTGCTAGCGTGGCGGCCCCCAGCGCAGCCTGCTCGGCCGCAACGACCCATCGAGAAACTGGTTGAGCTATCCACGCGCGTGTGACGGCCAACCAGAGGTGCGCGGCCGCAAATTGTGGGTCCTCTGAAGTAGCCTGTCCGAATGCGACTTCCGCCGCGGCCAGGTCCCAGGTGTCGAGGGCCGCCTGCCCCGCAAAGAATGCCCACTGGGCAGGAAAGGAATTGCTCCCAACCTCCTGGGATCTCGGTGGGTGTCCTCGAAACAGGAGTTGATCGGCAAGGCGAGTAAGGGGCTCACGACGGTCGGCTTGATCGACGCCGACGCGAAGCACGGCGTCGGCTTCGACGGCATCGCCTCCGGTGCGGCGAAGGGAGGCATAGACCCGCAGCGAATCTCCGGACGAGGAGACTTCCCCTCGAATGTACCAGCCCGCTCCGACCGCCCTCGCGATTCGATCGGCCTCTCGATCGGTGACGGATTCATCGGTCACCAGCTCTTGAACGGACAGTGGATCGACCACCGTGAGACCAGACCAACGTGAGAGCGCGTCCCGGAACTGACGCACCTCGTCGAGCCTCGGAACGTTGGTATCCGCGCTGGAATAGTCGAACGGAAGCACGAGATAGTGGTCGTCTCGCAGTTGCAGTTCTTCGCGTTCGCGCCAGGAATCGATACCGACCCATGTTCCGACAATGACGAAGAGGGCTCCTGTGAGGAATGCGAGCCGTCTGGAGCGCTTTTCGCTGCGGAATCCTTCCCCCGCATTACCCGCCGCGATGGCTCCATTCAGGGCTTCCGCGAACGATTCGCAAGACGCGAAGCGATCAGCAGGCGACCTAGCGAGGGCCTTCTTGAGAACGTCGCTAACAGGCAGAGAAACACTGTCTCGTAGCACGCGGAGGTCCGGGACGGGCTGGCTTAGCTGGCGGGCGATAATCGCCTGACTCGAGCGTCCGGTGTAAGGTGGCTCACCCGCGAGGAGCTCGAAAAGCACGCATCCGATACTGTAGACGTCCGAACGTGCATCGAGCGGCCCGTCCCCGGTCGCCTGCTCGGGGCTCATGTACCCAGGCGTACCTAACACCACCCCCGTCTTGGTGAGCTTGTTGGCACCTGCGTCCTCGAGCGCTCGGGCGATTCCGAAATCGGCGACTATAATGCGACCGTCTTCGATGAACAGGTTCTCCGGCTTGATATCGCGATGCAGGATGCCGGAGGCGTGGGCTGCGCCGACCGCTTCGAGTAGATCCAGCGTGTATTGGTACGACTCATCGAGCGCCAGCTGCCGCTCCTTCAGCAGTCTGTCCCGAAGCGAACCCTCGGGCAGGTATGGCGTCGCGTAGAAGGGGAGCCCGGCTGCAACTCCGGAGTCGAGTACCGGAAGCACGCTGGAGTGCGCTATCCTCCGCATGAGCCTGATTTCGCGCGAAAATCGTTCGCCGTTGACGGCGTCGGCGTATTCGGGTCGCAGGACCTTAATCGCCACTTGGCGGTCGTGGCTCAGATCCGCTGCGACGTATACCGTCGCCATTCCCCCCTCGCCGAGCTCTCGCTCGATCCGGTAGCGGCCGCGGAGGGCGGCGTTCAGGCGGGAAATGGGTTGGGACATCGACGAGCCTCCGGAGCCACGGCTGCCCGGCCCAACATGAGACCATGCGCCGAGACGCGCGAGTGTCGGGGCCCGGCGGGTACCGGCCGCCTTTGCCCTACCCCTCGAAGTCCAGCGCCACGTCCAATGCGGGCGCCGAATGTGTGATCCAGCCGACCGAGATCTGGTGGACCCCGGACTCGGCGACGGCCCTCACGGTGTCGAGCGTGATCCCGCCGGACGCTTCGAGGACGACGCGCCCGTTCGCGAGGTGCACGGCCTCCCGCATCAGTTGGGGGGACATGTTGTCGAGCATGACCACGTCGGCGCCCGCCTCGATCACCGACTCCAAGTCTGCCAGCTCGTCGATCTCTACCTCGACGAGGATCTCCTCGCCCTCGTAGTGGTCGCTGACGAAGGCGCGGGCTCGACGCACGGCCTCGGCGGCGGAGCCGACCGCTTCGGCGTGGTTGTCCTTGATCAAGACCTGGTCGTAAAGCCCCATGCGGTGGTTTTCACCTCCCCCCGCGACGACGGCCTGCTTTTGGAGGCTTCTGAGCAGGGGAACGGTCTTTCGGGTGTCGAGGATGCGCGCTTTCGTGCCATCCACTCGATCGACGAGGGCACGCGTCGCGGTTGCGACGCCGCTGAGCTGGCCGAGCAGATTCAGCGCGAGCCGCTCGGCGGCGAGGATCGAACGAGCGGGGCCGTCGACGGAGGCGAGTCGCGCTCCCGCCTCCACGATCGCTCCATCCGAGACGAGGGCGCCCACGGCGATCCCGTCGTCAAGGAGCTCGAAGACACGCAGTGCGACGCCGAGACCGGCCACGCAGCCGGATTCGCGCGCGACGATGTGAGCCGTCGCGGTGGCGTCTTCAGGTACGGTCGCCGCGGAGGTGACGTCCCCCCGTTCGGCCAGGTCTTCGTCGAGCGCAGCGAGGAGAAAAGCGTCGAGGCCCGACCCGACGTCTCTGCTCAGATCTGCACCGCCAGCATGCGCTCCACTGCGATCCGCGCCCGCGCCGCGATCTCCGGCTCAACGTGGACCTCATGCTTCATCTCCAGGAGGCTGTCCCGGATCTTTTGTAGCGTGATGAGCTTCATGTACGGGCAGAGATTGCACGGCCGGATGAACTCGGTCTCCGGCACCTCGGCAGCGACGTTGTCGCTCATGGAGCACTCGGTCACCATGACGAGCTGCCGCGGACGCTCGGTCTTGGCCCAGTTGATCATTCCCGACGTCGATCCGACGAAGTCCGCTTCCGCGAGCACGTCCTGGGGGCACTCGGGATGGGCGATGATTTGGATGCCGGGGTTGAGCGCGCGATACGCCCTCAGCTCTTCGGCCGTGAAGCGCTCATGGACCATGCACGAGCCTTCCCAGAGGATCACGTCGACGTCGGTCTGCGACGCGACCCAGCGGCCCAGGTATTGATCGGGCAAGAAGATCACGCGTTCGGCGCCCAGCGACTCGACCACCTGGACCGCGTTACTCGACGTGCAGCAGATGTCGGACTCGGCTTTCACCTCGGCCGACGTGTTCACGTACGTGACCACGGGGACGCCAGGATACCGCTCACGGAGCAGGCGAACGTCCGCCCCCGTGACGGCGTCCGCCAGTGAGCACCCCGCTTCGAGGTCGGGGATGAGGACCGTCTTTTGTTCGTTGACGATCTTCGCGGTCTCCGCCATGAAATGGACGCCGGCCATGACGATGACGTCCGCGTCCGTTTCGGCCGCCATCTTCGCCAGAGCGAGGGAGTCGCCCTTCAGGTCCGAGACGCCGTGGAAGATGTCGGGCGTCATGTAGTTGTGCGCCAATACGACCGCGTTTCGACGGACCTTCAGCTCCTCGATCTCTTCGATCAGGGGCGTGATCGCCGCGATCTCGGCGTCGGGAACGATTCCGCGGAGACGTTCGACGGGCCCGTGGGTTGTCGTTGCTGTGCTCACGATGGTCCATGTCTCGTGGGGCGGGGCCTCAGAGGCGCGAGACCCTCACGTGCGATGCCATACACCGTACGGATGGGGAAGATCGGACCTTCAACCGTGTGCCGACATCGGTGCGCTACGCAAGGATCCTCGCGATCTGCAATCGTCTCGGAGTCGGACGAGCGTGAAGGCGCTTGCATACTAAGGGGCGAACCAGCCTCTGGCACGTCGCTTGCGCTTTGCCCGGGGGTCGCGCTCTCCCCCGCCTGACTCCCCGCGACGATGAGCAAGGAGTATCCGCACCATGCAGAAACTGGCCAGCAAACTCGTCCTCGCCGCCATGCCCTTTGTCGGCGCATGTGGCATCAGTGACGTAGTCGCAACGCCCGATTCGGTCGATCTGTTCGTACAGTCTCTCGACCTCCAGAGCCTCGAGTCATCGATGATCTCCGGCCCCGCGCAGGTCGAGGTCGTGCTCCTGCCGGGCGGTCTGACGGCGAAAGAGCTCGCCGTTCGCCCCTACCCGACGTCCGGTGAGGAGCGGGTCCAGAGTCGAGCGGTGGCCATCTCGGCCGACGCGTTCGGGGGCCTGGCAACTTTGCTGCTCGGCGAGCTCGAGGTCGGCTTCGACCAGACCACCCGCTTCTGGATCGGTGGTGACGAAGTCGCCATGGAGGCGTTCATCGCCGAAGTCGGGCGTGAGCTGGAGGCGGGGCGCGAGCCACCGATCGTCGCCGAGCGCGCCATGCCGTCGACGCCCCAAGACCCCGACGACGGCTCGTTCGTCGCGGCCGCCCTGGCCGTGACCGGCGACGGAACGGGGCGACTTCGCCTGGCCGTCGACGCCGACAACCTGGAGCTGCTCACGGACCGACAGGACGGCGACCCCGACGCCTGGCTCCACGTGCTCGGCCTGCGGATCCAGCTTCGTATCAGCGACGGTACGACCGACGTCGAGTCGCACGAGCACGAATTCGAGCACGTCGAGGAGTTCGAGGGTGCGGTTCGCTCCGTCGATCTCGGCGACCGGACCCTGACCCTGACGGACGGCACCTTGGTCCGCGTGTCCGACCGGACGCAGGTCGCCAGCGGCGAAGCGCTCATCCACTCTCTCGAAGGGGTTGCCGAAGCCCTCGCCGCGGGCTCGAGGGTTCTGGCATGGGGCAAGGGCGCCGTCGAGTCCGAGGAGCCGCTCGCGCTGCTCGCGCTCAAGATCGCGTTCGCGCAGCGCGAGCCCGAGGAGCCGCGCGTCGTGGAGTTCGAGGGCGTCGTCGTAGCCGTGTCGCCGGAGGCCGGGACCTTCGAGCTGGCGGATGGCACGGTGGCGCGGGTCGCGGACGACACCGAGGTGGTGGCCGCGGACGACCACAGCCCGAGCACCCTCGTCGGCGTCGCCGCCGCACTCGAAGACGGCAGGAAAGTCGTCGCTTGGGGCAAGGCCGAAGTCGAGAGCGAAGAGCCGCTCGTGCTCGAGGCCCTGCGCGTGGTCTTCAAGGCCCACGAGCCCGACTTGGCCTCGGTCGAGTTCGAGGGCACGGTCGCTCGCGTCATCGTCGAAGAAGGCACGGTCGTGCTGGCCAGCGGCGCGAAGATCCGGCTGACCGGTGACACGGAGGTCGTGGCCTACCACGACCACAGCCCACATGGTCTCGAGGACATTGCGGCCGCGCTGGAGCGTGGTCGGATCGTCCGGGCATGGGGATACGGGACGCTCGAGTCCGAGGATCCGCTCGTGATCGTCGCGCGTCGAATCGTGCTCAAGACCGCCGTCGAGGACTTCGAGAGCGACGTCGCTCGGATCGACGTCGAGGCCGGAACCGTGGTTCTCGAAAGCGGGTGGCTTCTGCAGCTGACCGAGACCACGTCGATCACCGCTGCAGACGATGCGAGCCCTTCGACTCTGGCTGGCGCGGCCGAGGTGCTCGGCCAGGGAGACCGGGTCCGCGTCTGGGGTTGGGGCTTCGTGACCGGGGAGGAGCCCGTATCCCTGGAGCTCCTGAGTCTCACGATTCGCAGGATCCCCGTGGGGTGAGCCGGCAGGAACCCTAAAGACATGCATGGCGGCGGGCCCCTCCGGGCTCGCCGCCAGCGTGGGCCTGCGGACGCTCGTCGGCTGGCCCGAATCGGGCTACTCCGTCATTATTTCGCGACGTTGGCGGGCCCGACCCCACGAGGATCGTGCCGTCACGCAACGAGCGACTTTCCGCGGGGGACCCATGCAACAGCTTCGACGCATCCCGACCACCCTGACTTCGGCCCTGGCCGCCCTGTTGCTTCCGGCGCTCGCGGCGTCGACAGCCTCGGCTCAAGACTTCTCCGTCGCCGACGTCCTGTCACCCGGCTTCCCCTACGCCCTCGTCTCTGCCGACGCCGTCGATCGAATCGCGTGGCTCGAGTACGAGCGCGGCATGCGCAACGTGTACACGGCGACGCCCCCCGGATTCGAGCCGACCCGCCTGACGGATTTCCTGAAGGACGACGGTGTCGACCTCCAAAACCTGCAGCTGTCCACCGACGGCGAGGTCGTGACCTTCCTGCGGGGCCATCAGCCCAACCGGGAGGGATGGGTCGCAAACCCCACGAGCGATCCGCGCGGAGCCGAACGCGCGATCTGGGCGATGAGCTCGCGAGGCGGAACACCGTGGCGAGTTGCGGAAGCGACCTCCTACACCCTGTCGCCGGATGGGCGCTGGGTCGCCTTCGCTCGTGACGGCCAGATCCATCGGGCTCCCGTGAACTCCGGCGCTGGCGTGGGCACGGACACGAGCGAGCCCTTCTTTACCGCGTACGGGCGAAACGCGGACCCTGTGTGGGCCCCCGATGCGCGCCGGATCGCGTACGAGAGCGACCGGGGAGATCATTCGTTCATCGGCGTGTACGATGCGCGCAGTCCCGCGATCACCTACCTGAGCCCCGGCGTCGACCGTGATTTCTCTCCCACGTGGTCGCCCGACGGGACGCGCGTGGCGTTCTTGCGCCGCCCGGGAGACCCGTTCGGCGCGCGGGCCGACTTGGGCGATGCGGATCCCGAGGAGCTTCCCGCGGGCCTGATCGAGTCGCGATTCGCGGGTGGCCATTTGTTGGAGATCTGGATCGCGGACGCCGCGACGGGAGAGGGACGTCGTCTCTGGCACAGCTCGCCGGGAGAGGAAGAGGGATTCGCCGAGATCCGCAGCATCGAATGGCGGGGCGGCCACATCGTGTTCCAGGCCGAGCCGGGAAACTGGCAGCATTGGTATTCGATCTCGGTGGATGACCCGCGCCCGGAGCCGGTCGAGCTGACACCGGGCGACGGCTTCGTCATGCAGGTCGCCTTCTCGAAGGACGGGCGGACGCTCTTCTACTCCTCGAACCATTCCGACATCGACCGGCGCGACCTCTGGAGCGTTCCGGTCGCGGGCGGGCAGCCGCGTCAGCTCACGCGTGGAGACGCCATCGAGACATATCCCGCCGCACTCGCTTCGGGTGGACAGCTCGCGACCCTCTACGCCGACGCCCGGCAGCCGCAGTCGGTCGCGGTGCTGCCTTCTTCTGGGGGTGATGCGCGCGTCATCACCCCGTTGCCCGCTGAGTATCCGCGGTCGGCGCACGTGGTACCCACGAACGTGACGCTCACGGCCGAAGACGGGATCGCCTTCAACAGCCAGCTCTTCCTACCGCCGGACTTGAGGCCTGGCGAGCGGCGGCCGGCGCTCATCTTCATTCACGGCGGCTCGCGGCGGCAGATGCTCCTCGGCTACCACCACCGTCACTTCTATCACATGGCGTACGCCATGAATCAGTATTGGGCGTCCCAGGGCTACATCGTGATGTCGGTCAACTACCGGAGCGGCATCGGCTACGGCAAGGAGTTCCGCGAGTCACCGGGGCGCGGACGGGAGGGGAACACCGAGTATCGTGACATCCTGGCCGCGGGGCTCTACCTCCACGACCGTGACGATGTCGATACATCCCGCGTCGGCCTGTGGGGGCTCTCGTACGGCGGGATTCTGACGGCCCAGGGGCTCGCCCGTAACTCCGACCTCTTCGCGGCCGGTGTCGACATTGCCGGGGTACACCTCTGGGGGAATTCCCTCGATCCCGAGAGCGTCTCGTACCAGGCGTCCTCGATCTCCGAGATCGAGAATTGGACCTCGCCGGTGCTGCTCATCCACGGAGACGACGACCGAAACGTCGACTTCTCGCAGACCGTGGGCCTCGTACAAGCACTGCGCGCGCACGACGTGGAGTACGAGCTCATCGTTTTCCCCGACGACGTGCACGACTCGCTTCTCTTCCATCGCTGGATCGAGGCGTTCGAAGCGTCGGACGACTTCCTCACCCGGAAGCTGAAGAATCGTAGCGTCGCGACCGATGGGGGAGGGCGGTAGCCCTCCCCCTCACTCAACCGGGTACGCGCTCGAAGCTCATGTCGTAGACGCGCCCGAGGCTGAGGGAGAGCGCGTCGATACGGCCCGACTCACCTCTACGGAACCGGATGACGCGTCCGCGGCCCTCGAACGTATCCGCATAGATGGGCTCGACGGCGTACTCGTCGTCGGGCCGCTGCCAGATCACCAGTCTTCCGTCCTCCGATCGCACTCGATACGTGGTCTCGGCCTCGACGCTTTGGTAGGTACCGGCGAAGGCTGCTAGCTCCGGTGCGCTGGGGGACCACGACTCGACGGGTTCGTATCGCTGGTTCGAGTACTGCCAGTCCTCGACCTCGAAGCCGGAGCGCGCGTCCGAGGCACGATCGAAGACGTAGCGCCGTCCGCCGGATCCGACCTGGAAGGCGGTCTCGGATAGCGGCAGGAGCATCGCCGATCCCTGTCGCAGGATTCCGTCCTGCACCCTCAGTTCCAGCGTGGAGCCGGTGACCGGGTCGGCGTACAGGCCCGCGAATCGGTCCAGGCTTCTCGCGCGAGACGCTGCCTCATAGTCCGGGCGGGGCGGATCGGTGGCCATTCCTCCGAGATACACACGCGCCACCGCGCTGCCATTGCCGCCCGTCGGTGCGTTCGAGGCGTTGCAGAGCATCGCGACCGACAGCGCCTGGTCGGGATAGCGGCCGATGAACGCGCGATAGCCGGCCGTCGAGCCCGTGTGCGTCACGGACGGGACCCCCGCGAACGGCTCGATCATGAGTCCGCCGGCGTACACGATCGTCGACCCGTCGTTGAGCGTTCCCCGTTGGTGCATCATCCGAACGAAGTCGGGTCCGCCGAGTCGTCCGTCTTGGAGCGCTGCCGCCCAGATCCCGAGGTCGCCCACGGTCGTGAGGATCCCGCCGTTGCCGTGCACGTCCTCGATGGGTCGGTTGATCTCCCACCCGTTCGACGTGGTCGAGTAGGCGGTGCTCCGGCCCGGAACGATGCGACGGTAGTCGTCGCGCCACTGGGTATGTCGAAGACCGAGGGGCTCGAAGATCCGTTCCCTCGAGAACTCGGCGAACGACATGCCGCTCACCCGGGCCACGACGATCGCCAACAAGTTGTATCCGCTGTTGCTGTACGAATACTCGTGCCCGGGCACGAAGTTGAGCGCCGTCTGTCGGCTGAGGATGTCGATCACATCGGCGTGATCGTGGCTTCGCTGCTCGCGCCCCCATCCCGAGATCGACGCCACGCTTCCCCAATCGCGCAGCCCGCTCGTGTGGGTCATGAGGTGGTGTAACGTGATCGTGTACCCGTAATCGGGGAGCTCCGGCACGTAGTCCCGGACGTCGTCGTCGAGCGAGAGCTTGCCGTCGAGCGCCAGCAGCACGGTGGCTGCGGCGGTGAACTGCTTCGAGAGCGACCCGCCCTCGAAGACGGTCTCGGGTGTGTTCGGGATCCCGTGCTCGAGGTCCGCCATCCCGTAGGCACGCTCGAGGACCACGAGTCCGTCTTGAACTACGCCGATGGCGCATCCCGGAGATGCATTGCTGTTCCAGCGCTCGAAGATCTCGTCGACGCGTTCGGCGGCGTCGGGAGGTGCTTGCGCGCTGATCGGCAGGCAGATCGCGACAACCAGGGCGGCGCCGAGCACGGGCCCGATGCGGCGGCCGGGCGCGCGCGGGATCCCCAGCGTGAGCGCGAGCCGACGAGTCGCGAGCGACGGGCGAGTCGAGGGCGGGGGCGGAGGCGTTTGTGCGGGGGTGCGTCGGGTCATCGAGGGCTCACGGGTGGGGCGGGGTGGCTGCTTGGGCGACGATCTCCGCCATTTTGGGCATCCGACCCGTAAAGGAAAACCCCGCCCGGGCTCACCGGGCGGGGTTCGATCTCAGCACGTCGTGCCTGATGCGCGGTCGGTCAGCGCGGAAAGACCGCCTCCGCGAAGTCGCTCCACCGCACATCGTAGTCCCGACCGTCGGTGCGGATCGTGATTCCACGATTGCCGCGGTCGACGTCATTCGAGTTCGAGAGCTCGAACGACCGCCCGTCGCGGAGTGTCACGACCGCGCCGTCACCCACGCGCTCGATATGGTAGATGTTGCCGAACTCGATGTGGAATTCAATCCCGTCGAGCTCGCCGTTCAGCATCTCCCAGGTGAAGCGCTCGTCGTCGTCCCAGACGATCTCGCCCTCGCGCTGATAACCGTCGAGCGAAATCACCGTCCCGCGAATGGTCGAGCCACCGTCGAAGTTCGCGTCCGACACGTCGCCCGAGGGCTCGTGGAATCGAACCTTGTCGAAGCTCCGCCAGTCGAGCTTCACCGAGCCGAGGGTGGCGTCGGAGACCTCGATTCCGCTGATGGAAGCGTCGACGTCGTTCGTGCCCTCGAGCACGTACGTCCGGCCGTCGGAGAGCGTGACTCGACTTCCCCACGACGCGTATCGTTCGATGGAGGCGATGTCGCCGAACCGGATCTCCATGCGCGTGCCGTCCGAGTCGCCGTCGAGCACGTCGGTCGAGTAGATCTCGTCGACGTCCCACGTCACGTATCCGGTGAACTCGAGACCAGACTGGGTCGTCACGGTGCCGTGGAGGCGTTGCTCCAGGGGAGAGGTCGACCCTGCCGACTCGAAATCGATCGTCTGCAGGTCGCGCCATTCGAACTCGGCTTGGCTTCCGTCGGCCTCCGTCACGATCAGCGCGCGCAGCCCGCTACCGAGGTCGCTCGCGTTGCCGTTGAGCTCGATCTGCTCGCCGTTACGCAGCGTCAGAAGCGCGGCGTCCCGATCGAGAACCTCGAGGTGAGCGACATGGCCGAACCGAATCCCGGAAATGCTCGAACCACCCCGGTGTCGAGGCTTGAGCGCGTCGAGCAGGTCGGTCCAGCTGCCCTCGTTTCTGTCCCACCGAATGAAGCCGGTGAACTCCGTGCCGTGGACGGTCGTGACCGTGCCGTAGATCCGGTCGATTCCAGTGAGCGGAGCCCGCGGAGCCGGCTCGACCTTCGCGACCGGTTCCATCACGACCGGCTGGACCTCGACCTCCACGACGACCGGCCGGATGTCTCGTATTGGCTCTGCGGTCGTCCTGGCGGCGATAAAGCCGATGGTAAGCAACGCCGCGAGTGCGGCGGATCCGGCGACCACCGACAGGTTCTTCGCGTCTTCCTTGAGCCCTGGTTCGTGCCTCATCGTCTTCATCCTCCCTGGTCGATGGTCGTCGCGCTCTTCTTCCTCTACGGGAGGAACGGCGCCCGAGTTCCGGCCGCCGTTCCTCCCTATTCGGTTGGACGTGGCATCCGTCCCAATCGTTGCGTCTGCCTGCTACATCCCCTGATCCTGCGTCACTGGCTGCGATGTGACGTCTCTGAGGTGCACGTCGAGCCACGCAGTCCAGCGTCCCCACAGATCGAGCAGGGTCGAACGGCTCGCCGGTCCGTGATCCTCGTACGGATAGAGGTACATGGCCGCCTCTTTTCCGAGCCCGTTGAGTGCGTGGAACATGCGCGGTGCATGGTCGGGCGCCGTACCGACGTTCTGGTCCTGGAGGCCGTGGTAGATGAGGAGCGCACCTGTCATCTCGTTCGCGTAGTAGAAGGGCGACATGCGGGTGTACGTGTCCTTCGCGTCCCAGAAGATCCGACGCTCACTCTGGAACATCAGCGGTGTGAGCGTGCGGTTGAAGTTGCCATCGCCCGCGATGCCCGCCTTGAAGAAGGGAGTGTGGACCATCGCGTTGGCCGTGCTGAACGAACCGTAGGAATGCCCTCCGATCCCCAGCTTGGACCGGTCGATCAGCTCACGACGATCGAGCTCGTCGATCACCGCCGAGAGATTGTTGCGCAGGTCGTACTCATAGTTGTTGTTCATCTGCCCACGCTCACCCACGATCGGCGCGTCGGGCTCGACGACCGCGTATCCGAGCTGTACGAGGTACTGCATGGAGCGCGTGCCGAAGTTGGGGAACGCGTTCTTGTTGTAGGTCCGTCCGCGTTCGTCGTAGCTCTCCTGGTCCGTATACTCCCGAGGATAGAACCAGAACATGGCCGGGAGTCGCGTACCTTCTTGGTAACCGGGAGGAAGCGTGACGTTGACGAGGAAGCGGAACCCGTCGGGTCGCTCGACCGTGAAGCGCTGCCGCGGGGCGCTCGTCATCGTCGGGGTGTAGTCGATGTTCTCCGTGAGCTGCATGCGCTGCCCGCCGGTCCATAGAAACGACTGTGCGATCTCCGTCGGGGACTCTCTCGACACGATGAACGACCCGGCGTCCGCGTCGAGCACCGCGACGATCTCCTCGTGCTGGTCGTCGTTGTTTGCCTCGAACACCCGGTCCTTCTCGCCCGTGCGAATCTCGATGCGGTCGAGGAAGTTCCGTGGGCTCGCGGCCATCGGGTCTTCGTCGTACGCGCTTCCGTAGAGGTACGCATACCGCCCGTCCGCGGAGGTCTCGACGACCACGGCCTCGTTGCCACCTTCGCCGAAGCCACGTGCGGGGACCCCTCCGCCTGCGGGGAGGAGTGTGCCCGGGTTCGCGTAAAAGTCTTCGGAGTCGTACTCGACCAGCGTGTAGGTCGTCTCCGGATCGTCGAGGTCGATCGCGTATTCCTTGATCGTCCCGCCGTTGTCGCCTCCGCCGCGCGGCCGCTCGACGATGAAGAGCATCTCATGGTCTTCGGAGAACATGTGCCCCGACATCCGAGCGCTCGACTCGTAGACCACCGAGAGGCTCCCCTCGTCGAAGGGTGGGGCCCAGAGCATGACCCGGTCTGCACGACGACCGTTCGACTCCTCGGCCTCCTCGTCTTCGTCCGGGGCTTGCTCTTGCTGGAGGAAGGTCAGACCTGCTCCGTCCTCACGCCATGCGAGCTGCCTGCGCTCCGGGTCATCGTCGGCGCCACCCACGCCCGGGGCGGTCGGTAGGTTTCCATCCAGGCCGGTTTGGGTTTCCGTGACCTCGAGCTCGACCATCACCGCGCCGTCGCGATCCCAGACCTCTTCGACATGGCCGAAGCTGCGCACCGGCACGACGTAGCTGAACGGCTTCTGCATGATCTCGACTCGGGCGTATTCACCGGTCGGGGAGAAGTCGAAGCTGGTGATCATCGCCGGCTCGCCGACCTCTTCGACGTCGCGGCTGTCCACCTGGACCAATGCGAGCTGACCCGTCGCGTGCCACTCGAGGAGCTCCTCGTCGTACGGCGTCGCCATCAGGCTCGCGTAGGTCCGCAACATGTTCTTGCCCTCTTCGGTCTGCTTGACCTGCGGACCGACCGGAACCCGCGATTCGATCGGCCGTGCCGTTCGACGTTGGGGCACCAAGATCGTGGCGATTTCGTCCCCGTCCGAAGTCCACTCGAAGCCCGTCACCATCGTTGCCAACACGGGACGACGCGTGATCCGGCGGGAATCCCCGCTCCGAGGGTCAGCCACGTAGATATGCGTCTCGTCGTCGGTGTGGCCAAAGAAGGCCAGCCGGGATCCGTCTGGGGACCACGTCGCGTTCGACACGCGCACCCCACTCGGGACGTCGATCTCCGTCACCGACCCGTCGGCTGCGGAAATCAGGTGGATGCCCACGTCGGTCCGGATGGTCAGGTTCCGGTGCCGGTTGGCGCGGTAATCGATGAACACGCCGCCCAGTTCGTCGAACTCCTTGGAGAAGCGATCCATCGTGACGGGACCGTCGCCGATCTCGTGGATGAACCATCTTCGATCGGGACTCACGTCCTGCAGCGTGACGTTGAGATGACGCGGGGCGAGCACCATGTCGGCGATCGCGCTCGGGGGAGTCACGAACTCCTTTTGAGCCAGCACGGCGTGGGGGTCGTACTGGCCGAGGACGGCGGCCGGGGCCGCCACGAGCACGGCGAAGAAGAAGAGTCCAAGGGGCAGTCTGCGCATCATACTGATCATTCTGAGATCTCCGGGAGCGGTCGCACTTCGGTCCGACCGGACAAACTGAGGGCTCGACGTCGAACTCGACAGATCTCCAGGCTCCAGCCAACCCAGTCGACAGCCCCGGTACGCGTCGACGACGCTACCGAACCGTTGGGACTTGAAGCGTCTGCCGTTAGCTTCGGGCCTCGGAATCGCTTCTACTTGAAGGACTGCATTAGATGATTGCTCGTTGGGGTTCGGCGCTGTTAGGCGCCTCGTTGATGCTCGGTGCGTGCTCGAATGCGGGAGGCACCGCGTACGAAAGTGCGGCACTCGATTCGAACGACCAGAAGGCCAGCTATGCCATCGGCCTCAACGTGGGTACGCAGCTGGTCGACGCGAACGATCGCCTCGACCGGCAGGCCTTTCTGCGGGGTGTGAACGATGCCCTCACGTCGAGTGATCCGGCGATCGAGCGAAGCGAGCTGGAGGGCGTTCTGCAGACGTTCGGTCAGGAGATCCAGGCGGCCGCCGAGGAGGCGCGCTCCGCAGCAGCCGAGTCGAACGTCGCGGAAGGGGAAGCGTTCCTGGCCGAGAATGCGGAGCGTGAGGACGTGACCGTCACGGAGAGTGGACTGCAGTACGAGGTGCTCCGCGAAGGCGACGGCGCATCGCCGACGCGGGAAGATCAAGTGCGCCTCCACTACCGGGGGACGCTCATCGACGGAACGGAGTTCGACTCGTCGTACGAGGGTGAGCCGGTCGTCTTCTCGGCCGGGCGTCTGATTCCGGGATTCACGGAGGCGCTTCTCCTCATGCGGGAGGGTAGCCATTTCCGGATCGCGATCCCGTCCGACCTCGCGTACGGGCCCGCGGGCTCGGGTCCCGCGATCGGACCGAATTCGACTCTGGTCTTCGAGATCGAGCTCTTCGAGGTCGTTCAGTAGGTCGGAGCACCGCGAGGACTCGCGAACCGCATCATGTCGTTCCTTGCACGGCTCTTCGGATCCCGATCCGACGCGAAAGCCACGAAGGACCTCGACGCTCGTCTCGCGCGTCTCGAAGCCGAGGCGGAGCGAGCTGCGCCGGGGTACGTAGGGAGCGCGTACAATCGGGCGGGTGATCTCGCGTTGCGGGAGGGCCGCCCCGAGCAGGCGGTCGACTACTACGGTCAGGCGATCGATGCCTTCCTCGAGGACGCCCAGCGCGAGGCCGCCCGAGGTGTGGCGAACAAGATCATCCGCGTGCGTCCTGCGGCGGTCCGCACGCTCTGCACGCTCACGTGGTTGGACCTCGCCGCCAGGCATCAGGCCACGGCGCTGCTTCACCTGCGCGACTACGTGGAAGGCGCGAGGGAAGCGGGTGAGCGGGCACGAGCCGCGACCCAGATCTTCGAAATGGCGAAGCTCTCTCACTCGTCGGAGTTTACCGGCGCGGTCGCGGATGCGCTCGACGGCCTCGACTATCCGAATCGCGCGCGAGAAGTGCGAGGATGGGCGGCGGACGAGACGGGCGACGAAGAGGCCGAGGCCGAGCGGCACGACCACTCGGACGCCTGCCTGAGGGCGGCGATACGGTCCAACCAGTCGGGCGGGATTCTCCTGGTCGACGACGAATCGCAGGGGAAATCGGACGACGGCCGTGAGGTAGACGACCGCGATTCCGGCGAGTCCGAGCCGAAGAACGAGTCCGACCCCGACGAGAACCGAGCGCGCGAGGACGAACCGGAAGAAAGCGAGCGTGTTGTCGCATCCGGCGACGACGATCGGGGCTCAGGCGGCCGGGAGATGGGCTCCCACGGCAGGAAGAAGCAAAGCAAGAAGAAGCAAAGCAAGAAGAAGCAAAAGAAGAAGTAGATCCGGGTTTCTCGGGCCGCGTTTTCGTCGGCCCTCGAACCCTGAGAAACGTTTTTGGCCCGGATCCCGTCTGATAGAGTGTGGGACGATCCCACGGCGAGCGCGCGAGCGTCCGCTCGCTGGTCAACGAAGACGGGAGGCTACGGTGCTTCAGTTCGCAATACAGATTCTCATCAACTCGGTCCTGCTCTTCGCGGTCGGACGGCTGGTCAGCGGGATCGAGGTCCGCGATGGGAAAGCTGCCATCTGGGGCGCATTGGCGCTCGGGTTTGCCAACGGGCTCGTACGCCCGATTCTCACGCTGCTGACCCTTCCCATCACGATCCTGACGCTCGGGCTCTTCATGCTGGTCATCAACGCGCTGATGCTCATGCTCGCCGCCGCGTTTGTGGACGGGTTCGAGATCGACGACTTCGGGTCCGCCGTCATCGGCAGCATCGTCTTCGCCGTGATGAACTTCCTAGCCTTCCGGATACTCTTCTAGCGCGCCTCCTCCTTGAACGCGCGGTAGATGTCGCGCGCTTCCTCGAACTGCGCGTAGACGTGGTCCTTCTCTGCCTGGGATCGCCAGTAGGGCCATTCCTCCGCCATGGCCTGGAGCTTGTCGATCCAGGCGACGGCGTAGTCGGCGGACTCCGCTGAGCGTACGGGGGCACCGTCTACGGTGACCCAAATCGGGTTCGTAGCGGCCTGGACCCATGTGATATCCATCGGAAAGCTCTCCTCCTCCGACCCGTTGACCCGGACGTGGTACCACCCCGACTCGGTGGGCCGGAACGACCGGTCGACCGTCAGGGAGGTACGGTCGCCGCTCAGCGGAATCGAGGCGATCACCTCGCCGTTGAAGACGATCTCGGCGCGCTCCAACGGGGTGACCGAGGTCACGCGTAGCGTCGCTTCGATTTCTTCTCCGGAGCGAATCGAGATCTCGTCTCCCACGATGTGGCCGTCCATCTCGAACTCGATGAGGGGTCCGTTGGTCATGAAAGCGTGTTGGTTCTTCATGCCCTCGAACCACGCCTCCATCGTGAATTCGTCGTCGGGGATCTTCACATAGGTGCGCACCGACCCGAGCAGCGGTGTCGTATGCAGATTACTGATCGAGTCCTCGCCACCGACCAATGCCGGGCGCAGGCCGTTGTTCCAGACCGCGTAAAGTGGCGCCCAACCGTTTTGTGACGTCGACCATTCGACGGCGTCCGCCGTGCCCAGGGCTGCGTCGACGATGAAGCCCTTGGCCCCGCCCAGATTCCCCTGCAGTGGGTCTCCGTTGTAGAAGGAGTGCACGTAACCGGTGTATGCGCCCTGTCTCTTCGCCTTCCTGAACATGTCCGTGTTCGAGGGATAGAGACTCTCGATTCCGGTGCCCTCGTACCCGGTCGTGAACGGCGAGATGAGGTGCTCCCGCATCCCGAACATGAAGACGTGACCATAGAAGGGCGGACGGTATTCCTGACCCACGACCAGGATGCGCTCGTCGGTCGAAAGGGGGTGCGCGCCCCCACCCGGCACGAAGTACTGATAGTCGAGGATCCGGTTGTCTTTGTTCGCGATCTGCTCGAGCACGATGTCCTGGTCCTCGGCGTCGGACATCATCATCAGGTTCTCGAGCGAGTTGTGCAGATTCCCGGCGTAGTTCGCGTGGACGTGCGTGGAGCCGTTGTACCATCCGTCCGCCTGGAGGTCGATGAGCGCCTCGAAACGGAGGGTCAGCTCAGTGACCTGACCCGCCACGATCTCCACCGAGCGCTCGATCGGCGATCGCTCGAACCCTCTCACGGCGACCAAAGAGGTCGCTCCGGCCGGGACCTCGACTTCGAAGGTTCCTTCGTGGTGGAAGGCGCCGACTCGAGCGCGCTGGGGAATGCGCGCGTACTCGTTCGCCGGGGTCCACGATTTCCCGTCCGAGCCCGTGAGGTGGACGCGGCTAGCCGTCGGCTGCCCGTCCGTGTCGAGCGTCGTCACCCGTAACGTGCCCATGGGGCTCATCCAGCTCCGACCGGTGATCTCCACGTCGACGATTCGACCGCCGTACGTCTCCAGCAGCTTGAGCTGAGGGAGGCCCGCCCGGTTGTCGATGAACGCGATCCACTCTCCATCCGGCGACCAGCGCGGGTGGAAGGCATCGTGCTCGAAGAAGGTCATCTTGTACGGCTCACCCCCGACCGTCGGTTGTACGTACAGGTTGTTGTACTGGTCGGCCGATCCGCGGGTCGATGAAAAGATGAAGCGCCTCCCGTCGATCGAAACGTGCGGAGCCGTCCGATAGAGCGTCTGCTCCCGCAGCACGACCGTGCGACGATCAAAGCCGTTGGCGATGGCGGGCACGCGGAAAACGTTCCCGCTCCCCAACGCGACGTCTCGGTTGGACACCAGCAGGAGCTCCTCGCCGTTGGGGAACCACGCCGGGTTGATATGGATGTCTTCCGAACCGAAGTAGAGGCGATCCGTCCCGAAGCTGTTGTCATAGGTGATCGCGATCGGCTCGCCCGCCCAATCGCCGTCCGCGAAGTCGCGGACGTATACGTTGAAGTACCCGGACGGGGCGGTCGAAACGTAGACGACGCGGGTCCCGTCGGGGCTGAACGAAGGCTCCGCGTAGACCTCCTCGTCGCCCGTGAGCGCGTGCGTGGCTCCCGTTTCCAGGTCCAGGATCTCCAGCTGGATCGAGCGTCCATGGTCGTCGGCGGTGTAGATCATCCAGCGACCGTCGGCCGAGTAATCGGGGGACGAGTAGTACTTGGAGCCCGATACCAGCTCGATCGCGAGACCGGACTCGACGTCGACGCTCCAGATCGAGCCGTGCATCGAAACGGCGACGCTCTGGCCGTCCGGAGCCCATGCTGGATACCAGGGCGTGGAGTTCACCGCGGGTGGCAGATAGAAGTTGTGCATGTAGTTGCCTCCCATCCGCGTCGCCGGGTACGAGCCGAAGCGTTCTTGACCCGAAGCGGGCGCGCCGCAAAGAGCCATGAGGGAGACCAGAGCCGCCGCGCGGATGCACCGACCGTAAGTCACATCGTCCTCCGATTGATTCGTCATGGGGGATGCCAAGCTGAGGGGGCGCAGCGGTGGCAACAAGAGGAACCATGACATTCGCTACCCGCCTGGACTATCTTGCTGGACGTCCAGCCGATCCAAGACGAGGGACCGAATCGATGGCCTCCGCCCGATCACGTGTGACGTTGCTTCTGTTGCTCGCATTCGCGTCCGCATGCACCTCCGCGACGGACCGTCTGAACGAGGGCATCGCCCTCCAATCCCAAGGGCGCTACGTCCAGGCCGTCTATTCGTACGCCGACGCGTGGGACCGCGATCGCGAGCTTACCGAGGCCCGTGATCGACTGCTCGCAGCGGGTGATTCGGCCGTAATGATCGCCATGGACGAGGCGGATCTTCTGGAGCGTCGGGGCGATCCGGTGCGGGCCGCAGCCCAATACAGCCAGGTCGACGCGATGCTCGAACGAGTCCGCCTGGTCGGGCTCCGGATCGACGTTCCTTCGGATTATCCCGCGATTCGGCGGGCGATCTACGATACCGCGATCAATTGGCAGATGGTCCAGGGTGACGAGGCCGCCGCCGAAGGGCGCTGGCAGGACGCGCGCATTTTCTACAGAGGAGCCCGCGGGGACTACCTGCCCTCTCGGGACCAAGTCGAAGAGTCTCTGGACGCCGAGACCCGACTCCTCCTGGACTGGTCGCGGGTCGAGCTCCAGGACCGCAATTTCAGACTCGCGCACGACATCGCGCAGGATGCGCTGGGAATCCGATCCTCGCCGGCCCGGGAAACGGTTCTGTCGGTCCGGGATCTCCAGGAGGAGGCGCTCGAGCTCGGCACGGTGGTGCTGGCGGTGGTGCCCGTCACGGCCGAGCCCGGGGTTCGCGAGTGGCTCGGCGGCGAATTCGAGGTCGAGCTCGACGACGATCTCTCGCTCGATCATTGGACGCAGCCCCCGCTCTTCGTCGAGATCGCCGATCCGTTGATTCTCCGGCGTGAGCTGCGCGGCCTGCTCCGTGGTCAGGCGACCCAATCCCCGCTGCTCGTCGGTCGGGCGCTCGATCTGGTCGGCGCGGATCTCGCGGTCATGATTACGCTGACCGGGATCGAGGTCGTCGAAGAGGACGTGGATCGAGACCGGCACGAAGCGGTCGTCAGCAGAAACGTACGTGAGGGCGTGGCGCGACGGGCGGTCACCGACACGGTGACCTACGTCACGCTCGACGGGACTTTGTCGTACTACCTCGAGGCGGATATCACGCTCGTGGATCCGAGTGGTCGGGAAGTCGGGCGATTCACCGCTTCGTCGACGCAGGCTGGGCCGTTCTCGCGAGGGGAGTACGACGGGGACCCGTCGGAGCTGGCTCTCGAGGGGAACCAGGCCCGATTCTTCGACCCGACGGTCATCAACAGCCAGATGGCCGCCATCGAGGGGGCGCTGCTCGAAGACCTCGCGGTCGCGATCGCGGCGGGTACGTACGATCAGGTTCTGGCCAACATTCGCTGATCGGCCACGCATCGACCGCGACGCCCCGGGCCCCGCGATCGTGTCGTGCTGAGGCTCTGGACGTCACGGGCGGGCGCGGGCGCGGCGCTCGTTCTGGCCGTCGTCGCCGTGGCCGCGGTGGCCATGTATGTCGATCTCTCGCCGCGCGTGGAGGGCGATTTCTTCTTCGCCCGAGACGACCCGCAGATGCTCGCGTCGCGGGAGGTCGAGCGCAGCTTTCCGCTCGCGGCGCAGCTGATCTTGCGGGTCGAGGACCGCGACCCTCTGGGTGGCGAAGGCCTTGCCGACCGCCTCTACGTCGACCAGGTCGCGGCACTCACCACGGACCTTCTCGCGGTCGCTGGCGTCGTCGGGGGACTCAGCGTGACCACCGACGACCCGGCCAGTCCGTTGTTCCGGCGCATCCTCCTCACGCCGGACCCGGCCGCGACGAACATCGTCCTCCAAGTGGACGAGACCGACCCGCGCCTCCTGCTTCCGCGCGTGGAGGCGGTCGTGGCGCGGCACGAGAGCGCGGCGCTCGATGTCGTGGTGTCCGGCGTTCCTGCGATCGTCGAATTGATCCGACGGAGCCTCTTTCGCGACCTCGTCGTGTTCAGCTCGGCCGCCGTGTTCGTGTTCGCGCTCCTCATGTCGTGGGTGTATCGGGAGGCGGCGGTGGTGGTGGGGACGCTCACGACCTGCGTCATCGCGGTCGGGATCACGCTGCTCACGGTGCACGCCTTCGGGATCGGGATCGGGCTTCTGACGGCCAATCTCATCACGATCGTCTTCGTGCTGACGCTCTCGCACGTGGTCTTCATGACCGGGAACTGGCGCCGCGTCACGACGGCTGAAGGGTCCGGTCGGCGCTCGATCGCCGACCCGGTGACCCCGACGCGCGAGGCCGCTCTGGACCGCGCGGTGCGCGATACGGTGGAGGGCTCGTTTTGGAGCATGGCAACGACGCTCCTCGGATTCGCCAGTCTCCTGGTGGCGTCGGCCCGCCCGCTCCGCGAGCTCGGTATCGCCGGCGTCGTGGGTGCCGCGACGGCGCTGGTGGTGGCCTATCTCGTCTATCCCGCCTTTCTGGGTGGCTGGGCCCAGGGGGTCGATACACCGGGAGACGAGACCGGCGACCCGTCGGCGGGGCCCGAACCGGGTGGTCGGCCAAGGCCGGGACGGTGGATCGTCCCCGGGGCGGTGGTGCTGGTTTTGGCGATGGGCCTCGGCGTGATGAGGATCGACACGGATCCAGGGCTTCTCACGTACTTCGCGGACGGCTCGGAGCTGCGCGACGGCCTCTCCAAGATCGACGCCGATGGCGGTAGCAGCACGCTCGACGTGGTGGTCGCCGACCCGGAAGGCGGCTCGGTCGCGGCACCTGGCGTTTTCGGGCGCCTCGTGGAGCTGCAAACCGCACTCGAGGCCGATGCCGCCGTCGGTGTCGTTCTCTCCCCCGCGCTGCTCATCGAGCACGCGCGGACGATTCCACTGGCGCGCCTGCTCCCAGTGCCGATGCTTCTCGACATCGCATCGGGCGAAGCCCTCGGGGGTGTGGCGCTGGGGTTCGTCACCCCGGACCGAGACCGAGCCCGCTTCTCGCTCCGCATGCGTGAGACCGTCAACGAGCCCAGGGGGCAGGTGCTGGCCCGCGTCGAGGCATCGGTCCGCGGTGCTGGACTCACCCCCGTCGTGGTCGCGGGGTTGTACGACCTGCAGGCGCAGCTCGGACGGTTGATCGCGTCGAGCCTTCGGATCGGGATCGGTGGGCTGCTCCTGCTCTTTTTCGGCGTGGCCCTCGTGGTGTCGCGATCCGGTCGGCTCACGCTCACGATGTGGCTCTGCCTCGCGTCCATCCCCGTCGTCACCCTCGGCGTGTTCGGTCACTTCGGCGTGTCCCTCGACCTCATCACCTCCCCGGCGGCCAACATCGCGCTCGCCATCGGGGCGGATTCGATGATCCACCTCGTGGTGAGGGTGCGGCGGCTCGGTGAGACGGGCTCCGACGCCTGGCCGGAAGGGGTTCGTCAGATCGGCCCTCCGGTCTTGAGCGCGACGGCGATCGTTTGCGCCGGATTCGGTATCTTCGCTCTTTCCTCGTTCCCCCCGACCCAGCGCTTCGGCTTCGCGGTGATCGTGGGCACGATGACCGCGGCGTTCATGGCGTTGGCCGTGATGCCGAGGTTGGCTCTGACACTCGAGAACACCGTCCCGTCCTCCCATGACTGACACCCGCCCAACCTCGACGGTGACCGACTCCTCGCCCGGGCGCTCGGGCCTCGAGCGGCGGCTCGGACTCCTCGGCCTCGCGGCGACGGGAATCTGCTCCATGCTGGGCGCGGCCATCAACATCATCCCCTTCATGATCCAACGGAACGTGCCGGGGATCGGCCCCTACGTGCTGCCGGCGTACCTCTTCGCCGCCGTCCCCGCACTCCTGGCGGCCCTCGCGTACGCGGCGCTCTCGTCGGCGATGCCGCGCGCGGGCGGGAGTTATGTCTTCGCGAGCCGAGGCTTGAGTCCTTACCTCGGGTTCGTCGCGAGCTTCTCGCAGTGGTTCGGGCTCTCGGTTGCGATCGGCGTCGTCTCGTACGTGATGATCCCGTTCATCCGAGACGTGGTGTCGGCGGTCGGATGGGAGGGGCTGGCCGCCGCCCTCGACACGGGGCCGATCCGCGTCGGGTTGGCACTCGCCTTCCTGTGGATTTCCGTGCTGATCAACATGCGGGGTGTGAAGAGCGTCGAGCGCGTCCTGGTGCCGCTCATGTTCGTGATGTTCGTCCTGGGCGGGATCGTCATCGTGACCGGTTTCCTCTTCGACCAGGCCGACTTCGCCACCGCGCTCGCGGCGCGGGAGGGGGCGGTCGTCCCTGAGACCACGGCCGAATTCGGATGGGGCCGCTTCCTGGCCGCCTCGGCGATTCTGTTCTCGAGCTTCATTGGCTTCGATTCGATTGCTCAGGCCGGAGGAGAGGCGAAGAACCCGTCCCGCACGCTCCCGCTGGCCATCGGGATCGCGGTGGTGACGGTGGGGACGTTCTACCTCCTCTTCACGGCGGCGGTCTACCACACCGTCCCGTGGAGCTTCGTGGCGGAGCGCGCCCAGACTCAGGATCTCACCGCGCCCGGGCTTCTCGGATATGTGCTGGAGCCGCAGTGGACCGTACTGATCGTCGCGGGTGCCGCCATCGCCCTGATCAATGATCTGCCCGCGATGCTTCTCGCCGTCTCCCGCCTCATGTTCGCGTGGGCAGAGGATGGGGTATTTCCGCGATCGGTCGCCCGCGTGCACGCACGGTTCCACACGCCGCACGTCGCGCTCGTGCTCAGCGGGCTCATGGCGACCGCGGCGATTCTCGGCAGTCATTTCGCCGGGGACTTCTTCCTCGGCGTGGACATCCTCGTCACGTCGATGCTGGTCAACTTCGGAGTGATGTGTCTCACGGTCATCGCCCTCCCCATCAAGAACCCCGCGGTGGCCGCCGACATGACCGTGCTTTCGAAGCGCTCCCTCCAGCTCCCGGTCGCCGGTGCCGGCGTCGCGCTGCTCAGCCTCTTTCTCGGGGTACACATCTGGAAGGACCTCACGGCCGAGGTCGGCGCGTGGTACTTCCACTCCACACCGCTGTGGATCGCCGTCATGGCGCTCGCCAGCGTCATCTACCTCCGTGAGGTCGCCGCGCTACGCAAGCGAGGCGTCGACGTGCCCGCGATCTTCGCCGAGCTCCCGCCCGAGTGACGGTCTCGAAGCCCCAGGCCGCCGACTGCCCATGACGACGATCGAGCGGGGCTGACGATGGTTGAACGGATCGAGATCGCTCCGGGCCTCGAGATCTCCCGTGCGCTCACGGGGCTTTGGCAGATCGCGGACATGGAGCGCGATGCCGGCACTGTGGACGAGGCCGAGGGCGCGCGCGAGATGAGCCGATACGTCGAGGCCGGACTGACCACGTTCGACATGGCTGACCACTACGGGTCGTCCGAGCTCATCGCCGGGCGCTACGCCGCGGACCACCCGGGCACGGCCGAGCTCTTCACAAAGTGGGTTCCCAAACCGGGTACCGGGACGATGGGTGAAGTCCGGGCAGCGGTCGATCGGGCGCGGAGCAGGATGCGCCAGGAGCGCATCCGGCTCCTACAATTCCACGCGTGGAGCTACTCGGATCCCGGCTGGCTCGACTGTGTCTTCCACCTGAACGAGCTCCGCGAGCAGGGTGCGATCGCGCATTTGGGGCTGACCAATACCGACACCGCGCATCTCGGGATGCTGCTCGATTCGGGCGTACCCATCGTTTCGAACCAGGTCTGCTACTCGCTGCTGGACCGCCGCGCGGCGGGTGCGATGACCGAGCTGTGTGCTGCGCGTGGAGTGAAGATCCTGGCCTTCGGGACGCTCGCGGGCGGGTTCCTGACCGAGCGGTGGCTGGGCGAAGACGAGCCTACGATGGATGCGCTGGAGACGTGGTCTCAGATGAAGTACAAGCGCTTCGTCGACGCGGCCGGAGGCTGGGACCGACTCCAGCGCCTTCTTCGAGCGGTCCAGCGCACCGGGAATCGACTCGGCGTTTCCATGGCGAACGTCGCCTGTCGGTACATCCTGGACGCACCCGCCGTCGGCGGCGTCATCGTGGGAGCTCGCCTGGGCAGGAGCGCGCACATCGACGATACGCTCCGCATGTTCGACTTCGAGATCGACGACGAAGGGCGCGGCGACATCGCGGAGGCGATCGCCGCACTCGACCCGATTCCCGGGGACTGCGGAGACGAGTATCGGAAGCCGCCCTTCCTCACGGCGGCGGGTGATCTCAGCGACCACCTCGACGACATGCCGGGCCCGTACCCGGTCGTGGACGGACCCGGCGACCGCCAACGGGCGCTGAGCGGGACGGTCTGGGAGGACCTCGCAGGGTTCGCACGCGCCGTCCGGAAGGGGAACCGCATCTTCGTGTCGGGAACCACGGCCACGCACCGCGCCCGTCTCGTCGGCGGTTCCGACGCGGGCTCCCAAGCGCACTTCTGCCTGGACAAGATCGAAGGCGCCATCCGGTCCTTGGGCGGTACCCTGGACGATGTGGTTCGAACGCGGATCTATGTGGCGTCGGCGGAAGCGGCCGAGGCGGTCTCGCGCGCGCACGGTCAGCGACTCGGCCACATCCAGCCCGCGAACACGCTGGTCCGGGCCGGGCTGATCGGCGACGGCTATCTGGTCGAGATCGAAGCGGAGGCGGTCGTCGACCCCTAGTCCTTACCCGGGGGCTGGAGCATTGGCGGGCGCGCCACCCTGGTCAGCCAGCGGCCTGCAGGAACCGGCGGGCGAGTTGTGCGACGCGGTCCTCTCCGTCGGCTTCGGCTCTCTCCAGGATCGCGTAGACGTGTTCGACGAGGGCACGGTCGCCCCACCGGTATCCGGTCGCGAGCTCCGCGCTGCGTGAATCGCCCTCGTCGGCTCCCTGGATGAGCGCCCACGCCGCGGCCTCCGGGAAATACGGTGAGTCCGGATCGGGGAGGCGATAATCCGGCTCCCGCTCGTGGTCGTCGTCCTTCACGAAGGCGCGCGACACGTCAGCGTCCCTTCGAGGGAAGCCGGATCTCGGGGTCGTCCGGATCGGCGCGGTACAGGACCGCCGTGCGGCCGATCGTCTGAACCGCATGGACGTCGGTGAGCGCCTCGCTGATGGCACCGGCCGCGTCGCGCACGTCGAGGGGGGCCGACTCCTGCAGCTTCACCTTCAGCAGCTCTCTCGTATTGAAGGCGTCCATCACGGAATCCAACACGGCCGGCGTGACCCCGTCGCTCCCGACCAGCACGACGGGCTTGAGGTGATGCGCCAGCTTGCGGAGATGGGCACGCTGCTTGGAGGTGAGCGACATGGTTCGGACGGACGGAGGAGTGTGTAAAAGTCGCGACGAGGGGTATTGAAACGTGGCACGCGCCTTGCCGATATCAATGGGCAGATGTGCAGCGAGGGGGGCGTTGCTCGTCTGATAAGGGTGACGGACGACGACAGGATTACCGAAGGGAGGAAGAAAATGCGCACTCGACCCGAGACGTTGCTGATCGCGGCAATGGCCCTCTTTGCCCTCACGGGGCTCACCGCGGTGTACTTCCTCGAGCAGCCTTCGAGCGCCATCGATCCCGCCGTGCTCGTCGACCCGGCGCTGATCGGTCCGACGCCGGCCGATCTCCTTCCAGCAACCCCGCCTCAGTCGGCCGCCGCCTGGTTCCAGCAGATCCGCGGCTACTGCAACCCCGTCGATGTCGAGACGCGTCTGCGTTGGCAGCCCGCGCCCGGCAACGAGGAGGGTTGGAAATGGCAGGCGGCATGTTACGCGCTGGCGGGCAAAATCGATCTGGCACGCGCGTCCATCGAGCGGCTTCCACCCGCGATGCGCTACCAGGGCGCCGGCGTCGTCTTCGAAGCTGGACACCCGGCTGCCGACGCTGGAGACGAGCTCGCCGCGGGCCCGCTCATGGAGCTCGTCGTCGAGTTCTGGCCGAATCACTACATGGCCTTGTACCACGCGGGCGCAGCACGCTACGAGCGCGGCGACCACGAGGTGGCGCGTGGCTACCTCGAGCGATTCCTCGCGGTGTATCAGGTCAATGACGGGTGGCGGTCGAACGCTTCGTCGATGCTGGAGACGATCGAAGGCTGACGGACCGGCGTCGGTTCACCCACCACCGATCCGCACCGACAGCCCGACTCGTCCACTCGGGTCGATCCGCATCCCGGAGAAGATCCCGGCGACGCCTACGGGCTCGTAGATGCCGCGCTCGCGCGACGTGACGTACGCAATGAGGGCCCCAACCGGCGCTCCGATGAGCACGCCCATGCTCAGACCGAAGTCTCCCGAGCTCTCGATCGTCGGGTCGGCTTCGGCTCGGAGGACACCTATGGCGACGCCGCCGAGGAAGCCGAGTCCGGAGCCGATGACCATGCGTGGGGCCGACGCAGGGCGCGTTCCGACGCGCCGTTCGAGGGTCTGTACGCCGCGGACTGGGACCACGAAGTCGCGGTTCCCGCGGCGGAGCGTGAGGTGCGACGGGGACACGTCCACGACGCGCGCGATCGCGGACCGCGTGTAGCCGAACGCGTACGAAGGGCGACCCGCGTATTCCCAGCGTACGCGGACCTCGTCGCCCGGTGCGAGTCCGGTGGCCTGAGCCGCAATCGTTTGGGGCGTGCTCGCGAGGAGCACGGCCAGCACGGTACGGACCGTCATGCGCGCGATCGGCGCGGTCGATTTCATCGCTCACCTCGGGGTCGCTTGGGCTGTGCAGATGAAGCCTAGACGGGGACGAGCCCTCATGGCATACGCGTGTCTACGTAGCCGAAGCCCAGGATGACGTAGGCCCGCGGGCTTCGGCTCGACCCGGCGGGCGAGACAGCTCATGTTGTCCCCGAACTCGAACTCGGAGACGCCCCATGAAGCTCACCGCAGCCCTACGGCCTCGCGCCGAGACGGCAGTGGCCCCGCACGTCGTATCCGCCGCTCGCACGCGCATGCGGTCGGTCGCACGCGAAGCCGCACTCGTCGTGGGACTCGCCGTGGCGGTCGCGCCCTCCGTGACCGCTCAAGCTCCCGCCCAGCTCGATCAGTGGAAGGCGCAACTGGTGGCCTCCATTCAAGCCCGGCGAGAGACCACCGCCGACATGGTGGACCAGATCTTCAGCTACGCGGAGCTCGGCTTCCAGGAGTTCGAGACGTCCCGCTATCTCGTTGGCCTGCTCAGGGAGAACGGCTTCACGGTCGAAGAGGGCGTCGCGGGGATCCCGACGGCTTGGGTCGCCACATGGGGAGAGGGGGAGCCGAAGATCTCGCTCGGGACGGACATCGATAACATCCCCAAGGCGTCGCAGATGCCGGGGGTCGCGTGCCATCTGCCGATGGTCGAAGGGGCTCCGGGACACGGAGAGGGCCACAACTCCGGAATGGCGGTGCAAGTAACCGCGGCGCTGGCCGTGAAGGAGCTGATGGAACGCGAGAATCTCCCGGGTACGATCCAGATCTGGCCCGGCGTGGCCGAAGAGCTGGTCGCGACCAAGGCGTACTACGTGCGCGAGGGGGTTTTCGATGACGTCGACATCGTGCTTTACGCGCACGTCGGCTCGAATCTGTCGACCAGTTGGGGCATGACGCCGGGGACCGGCCTCGTCTCGGCGATGTTCACGTTCGAGGGCTTCGCGGCCCACGCCGGTGGCGCCCCGTGGAGGGGCCGCAGCGCGGCCGATGCCGCGAACCTCATGGAGGTCGGATGGAATTTCCGACGGGAGCATCTCCGCACCCAACACCGGTCACACTCGGTGATCTACGACGGCGGCGACCAGCCCAACGTGGTGCCGTCCGAGGCGAGCGTCTGGTTCTACTTCCGCGAAAAGAACTATCCGCAGATCCGTGACCTCTTCGCGATCGGCGATTCGGTGGCGCGGGGTGCCGCGATGATGACGGGGACCACGCTCAAGGAGGTTCGGATCATCGGGTCGGCCTGGCCGGGACACTTCAACCGGGTCGTGGCGGAGACGATGCAGGACAACATCGAGCGTGTGGGTCTGCCCGAATGGACGGAAGCCGACCAGCGCTTCGCTCGTGCCGTGCAGCAGGAAGTCCAGGGGCCCGAGACCGGGCTCGAGACCGAGCTCTCACCTCTGCGTGGTGGGCTGACCGAGGAGCAGCGAACCGCGGGCTACGCGGACGACATCGGTGACATTTCGTGGAACGTGCCCACCGCGGTGCTCTCGTTTCCGTCGAACGTACCCGGGCTCCCCGGACACAACTGGGCGAATGCGATTGCCATGGCGACGCCGATCGCGCACAAGGGGGCGACCCAAGGGGCGATGGCGCAGGCAATGACGCTCCTGGACTTCATGGTGAGGCCCGACCTCATCGAGGATGCATGGAGGTACTTCGAGGAAGAGCAGACGGCCGACCTGCAGTACCAGGCGTTCATTCGACCGAGCGACGAGCCCGCGATCGAGATGAATGCGCGCATCATGGACGACTTCCGTGAGGACATGCGCCCGTTCTACTTCGATCCCGACCGCTACGACTCGTACCTGGAGCAACTCGGCGTTTCCTACCCGACGCTCCGTCAGCCCGACGGACAGTGCAGGGTGGGGCCGATCAGCCAGGAGGAGGACGCGGGCCGCTAGCCCGGCCCCCCGATCCGGCCGTCGTGGTCGGCCGACAGCCGGGTCGACGAGCCTCGACTCGCCGTGGGCCCTCTCTGACTCCGTGCCTCCGCCGACCCCCCAAGCCGCCGCAGCGCCGCGGGGGCGGACGGATTGCCCCGGTCCGCGGCGCGTCCGTACCAGAAGCGCGCGCGCTCGAGGTCGCGGGTGACGCCCCGCCCAGCCTCGAACGCCTCTCCGAGCCGAAGGGCTGGAATCGCGTCGCCCGCTCGGGCCGCCCGGAGCCACCACATCGCCGCCAGCGCGTGGTCGATGTCCACGCCGCGACCGTCTCGGTGCATGTTGCCCACGTTGTGCGTCGCGAGCACGTGTCCCCGCGCCGCGGCTCGTCGATACCACCGCATCGCCTCCCCGTAGTCCGTGCGTACGCCGAGGCCCTCGTCGTACGCCGTTCCCATGAGGAACTGCGCCTCGACATCTCCGGCCGCGGCCAGAGAGCGCACCTCCGTGATCACCTCTGCGGCGAGCGCAGCCGCTCGGGCTTCATCGCGCTCGAAGGTCATCCGGCCGCGCGAGTGCACGCGTGCGATCCACATCCGCGCCAACGGGTCCGAGCCGTCGGACCCCACCGCCTCGAGAAGCGCGCGGGCGGCCCCATCGTCCACTCGGCCTGCGACGCCGGTGTAGAGGTCGATGGCGCGCAGGAGCCGAGCGTCCGCGGTCGTCCCTGCGTCCGGCGGGAGCGTGGGGCGGGGACCGGGTGGCGGTCGCTGCTGGGCCAGCGTGGGCGGGGTGAGGAGCGCGAACGCGATCGCCGCGGCGAGGACCGGCGCACGCATCAATCCACCCCGACCGAATGAGGTCCGATGTCGGCCAGAGAAGGTGTGCCCACGGCCCGCATCGTGATCTCGAGCTCTCTCGTCAGGATCTGCAGCGCTCGTTCCACCCCCTCCTGGCCGAAGGCGCCGAGCCCCCACAGATAGGGTCTGCCGACCGCGACCGCGGTGGCGCCTCGGGCGATCCCTTTGAAGAGGTCGGTGCCCCGACGAAAGCCACCGTCCACGATGACCGGCACCCGACCTCCGACCACGCGCGAGATCTCGGGAAGCGCGTCGATCGTCGCGCGCCCATCGCCCTCTGCGCGCCCGCCGTGGTTGGAGACCCAGATTCCGTCGACACCGGTTCGAAGCGCGAGCTCGGCGTCCTCGGCCGTCACGAGTCCTTTCACGATGATCTTCTGGTCCGTGACACTCCGGAGGCGATCCACGTACGCCCAGGTCATGCTCGCGCCCGACGAGCCGTCCGACACGCCTCGAGGAAGGCCGCGGAGCATCGGCCTGACCGGATCGGCGCGCCCCCCCGACCGGTGGCAGCTCGCGCAGTCCCGGTCGTCGACGCGACGGTAGCGCTCGAGCGTCAATCGATTGCTTCCGCCGTTGAGGTCCACGGTGAGCACGAGGACGGGGCATCCCGCGTCGACACTGCGCCGAACGAGCGCGACGGTCCCCTCCCAGTTCGGACGCGCGTAGAGCTGGTACCACACCGGCTCGCCCCTCGCGTCGTTCACCTCCTCGACCGCGGTGGAGGTCACCGTCGACAGGGTCTGGAGGTGAGTCCGCGCCGCCGCCGCCCGCGCTGTCGCGAGCTCTCCGTCGGGATGGAAGGCGCGCTGATACCCACACGGGGCGATCATCAGGGGCGTGGGCCATTCGCGATCGAAGAGCGCCACGGTGGTGTCGAGGCTCGAGACGTCGATCATGCGCCGAGCACGCAGGTACATCCGCTCGAGCCCGGCCCGGTTGTTCGCCTGCGTCTCCTCGCCGTCGACGCCGGTCATGATGTAACCCCAATGCGCGGTCGGCACCTGCTCGGCCGCGACCCGTTGCAGGTCGAAGACGTCGAGCGCCTCCTGGGCCGTCTCGACCAGGTCGTCCAGCGTCCGTTGCGGGGCTTCCTGCGCGATGACGGGCTCCAGTCCGGCGAGACCGCCGGCCGAAGCCAGGAGTGGGCTGGCGGCGAGCCAACGAAGGAAGTCTCGCCGGCGAACGTCGAGACGGATCTCCGGAAGGGGCATACGGCGACCTCGGTGGTAGGTGGCGCCCGCAGGGTGCGGCTCTCGGGGCCCGGCGTCAAACCCCGCGCGCGGCCGGGAACACGATGCGGGGCCATGCGCTACGAAAGCGCTTCGATCACCTCGTCGGCAGAGGACAGACCCGGGCGAGTCTGGAGCAGCCGCGCGACCACACCCGAGGCGTTGGCGACGGCGAAGCTGATGCCGTTGAAATTCCGCTCCGGCGGAACCCCCGGGATCGGGCGCGGATACGGGGAGGCCCGGAGCACGCGCTTGCCGGAGACCTCCGAGAC
>JAOTVL010000013.1 GCA_029863525.1 Gemmatimonadota bacterium | reverse complement strand
GCTCGAGAGCATCGAGCCACGCGGAGGACCGACGGGTCCGAAGGTCGACTTCAACCCCAACTTCATCTTCGAGTCCAACGGGCGCGTGGCGGACGACGGCTGGATCGCTGAGGTCCGCATTCCCTACGTCTCCCTCCGCTTCCCGGAACGCGACGTGCAGGACTGGGGGCTTCAGATCGCCCGGGGCGTGATGCGCAGCGGATACAAGTCGTCATGGGCTCCGCTCACGGTCAATGCTACGAGCGTCCTCGGCCAGAGTGGGCGCCTTCGAGGACTGACGGGCCTCGAGCCGCAGCGACTCGTCGAAGTGAATCCGATCATGACCGGCAAGCTCGAGGGCTTCCGCCAGGCTGGGGTCTTCGACCGCGGAGACGTCGAGCCGGACTTCGGCATCAACGGGCGTATCGGAATCACGCAGAACCTCGTGCTCGACGCGACCGTCAATCCCGACTTTTCGCAGGTCGAGGCAGACGTCGATCAGATTCAGGTGAACGAACGGTTCGCGCTGTTCATCCCAGAACAGCGTGCGTTCTTCCTCGAGGGCACCGAGATCTTCCGGACGGCGCAACCGCTCGTGTATACGCGTCGTGTGATCGATCCCATCGCCGGGGCAAAGCTGACGGGTAAGGTTGGAGCATTCAGCATCGGCTACCTGGGCGCGGTCGACGAGAGTCCGAGCAGCGTGTTCGGCGGGACCGGCGACGCGGTGATCAACCTGGTCCGGGGGCGTGCCGACATCGGTAGTGGCTCGACGGTCGGGATTCTCCTCGCGGATCGGACGGTCACCTCGGGCGGCGGCTTCAATCGTGTGCTTTCTTCCGACGCGCGTCTCCTCCTCGGTGGCCGCTACACGCTCTCGACCCAAGTCACCGGAAGCTGGACGTCGGACGGCACCCCGAGTGCGAACGCCGTCCTGGCGCCGGCCATCACGTTCGACTTCACGCGCAGCGGCCTGAACTTCGCCTACAACGTCCACCTCTACGACACGAGTCCGGAATTCGAGACACAGACCGGCTTCATCCCGCGCACGGGTGACACCGAGTGGGGCGGTCGCGTCGGCTTCGACCGGTTCGGTGGAACTGGCGCATTGGTCGAGACTTGGGGTGCGGATCTGGTTACGAACAACTTCACTCGCCGTGATCAGTTCTGGGACGGCGGTGCACCGTACGAGTACGAGATCGAGATCCACCCCAACGTCGCTTTCCGGGGGAACCACTCGGCGAACGGCATTCTCAAGTGGGGCGGTTTCCGTTTCCGGTCGGGCGACTTCGCGCGACACGAGGTCATGGATGCAGCCGGTTCTGTTCGGCCATACCCGAAGCCGCCGGACCTGACGAACATCATGGGCATCATGGTGCGGCCGAGCATCCGCTTTAACGACACGTTCAATCTCTCTGGCGTCGTGATGTTCCGGGAGATACCGCTCTTCGCCGAAGGGTCGATGGGGTGGGAGAACCGACTCGGTCCTTCCCTGAGGATCCAGCCGGGCGAGCAGCTACGCTTGGAGGCGAGCTACAACTTCGTGCGCCTCGAACGCGCGAATGACGGATCGCACTTCAGCACCGCGCACGTGCCCCGAGTACGCGCCCAGTACCAGCTCAACAAGTCGCTGCTGTTCCGTGCCATCGGACAATACGACCTGGAGCTCCGTCGACCACTCCGCCACCCGGTCACCGGGGAAACGGTCCTCATCAACGGCGAGCTCCAAGGCGAGCGTGAACGTGGGATCTTCACCGGGCAGCTCCTCGTCTCGTTCGAGCCGTCGCCCGGTACGATCTTCTTCGTCGGCTACAGCCGTGTCATGGACGGGCCGTATGGCGTCGACCTCTCGCCGAAGACGCTGCAGCAGGATGGCTTCTTCATGAAGCTCTCCTACCTCTTCCGACTGTAAGCAGCATAGAGCGCCGTGACTCGACACTCACAACGCTCGATCCTCTTCTTCTGGGCGCCACTCGCGGCGACCTGGGTCATGATGGCGTCGGAGGGTCCCTTCCTCGCCGCCATGATTGCGCGGCTGCCGGAGCCCACGTTCAACCTCGCCGCGCATGGCGTCACCTTCGCGCTGGCGATCCTCATCGAGGCGCCGGTCATCATGCTGATGAGCGCCGCGACCTCCGTCGTGAAGGATCGAACGAGCTTCCTCAAGCTACGAAACTTCTCGCGGGGGCTCTGCCTGGGCACCACCGGCGTCCTTCTGATCGTGCTGATCCCGGGCGTGTACGACCCGCTGATCGACGACCTCATGGGCGTGCCGGACCAGGTCGCGGACCTCACCTATGGAGCGCTCTGGTTCATGCTCCCATGGCCGGCAGCCATCGGCTACCGTCGTTTCCTCCAGGGCGTGCTCATCCGCTCCGGTCGCACGGGGCTCGTTGCCTACGGCACGGTCATCCGACTCGTTGCAATGGTGGTCGCCGCGCTGGTCGGCTTCTTCGTCTTGGACATTCCGGGCGCGTGGGTGGGCGCTCTTTCGCTCGCTACCGGTGTTGTCACGGAAGCGATCGCGGCACGGGTCATGGCCGGCCCCACTGTCCGCTCGATCCTGGCCGGCGAGATCGACCAACCTGGAGCGAAGGAAGTCAGCTACTGGGACATCGCGAGGTTCTATTATCCGCTCGCGCTGACTTCGCTGATCGGGCTGAGCGTCCAACCTCTCCTGACGTTCTTCATGGGTCGAAGCGTCGCGCCGGTCGAATCGCTCGCGGTCTTCCCCGTGGTCCACTCGCTCTCGTTCTTCTTCCGTTCCATGGGGCTCGCGTATCAGGACACCGCGATCGCGCTCATCGGGGAACGTTTCGAGCATTTTCCCGAGCTCAAAATCTTCGCGATCACTCTCGGGTCCGCTACTTCCTTGGGCTTGGCACTGGTCGCCTTCACCCCGCTCTCCGATGTGTACTTCATCGGCATTTCGGGCCTAACCCCCGAGCTCGCCGCGTTCGCGCTCACCCCGACACGTATCATCGTGCTCCTCCCGGCAATGTCTGTCCTCCTCTCCCTGCAGCGCGCGATTCTCGTCGAGCGGCGGACCACCCAGCACATCACGGTCGCCACTGCGATCGAAGTCGCCACGGTCGCCGTCACCTTCACGATCTTAGGCTTCGGTCTGGACCTCGTGGGCGCGACGGCCGCCTTCGCATCTTTCTTCGCCGGACGTGCGACGAGCAACGTCTACCTGGGATGGGCGTGTCGGGGCATCGTCGCCGACGCGGACTCGGCTCGGGGCTCCTGACACGCCGCCGGGCACGCATGCCCGTGCGCCCGAGGCACTAGAGCCGGCGGAGTCCCGCGAAGTCCGGACGGAGCGCGAATCCGACGCACTCAGGATCGTGCCTCCCGGCGTCGAAGACTTCGTGCATTGCCGCCGCGACGGCCTCGGCGTGATCGGGTTCGCACATGGCGATCACCCCCGAGCCCGCGCCCGACACGGTCACCGCCCACGCGCCCGCTTCCACCCCGGCCGAAATCGCGCCCATCACGCCCGGGATCAGGGGTAGGCGGTACGGCGTGTGAATCTCGTCCGCCACCCCGATGCGGATGAGCTCGGGGTTGGCCTCGGCCAGGCCTCGCACCAGCGCGACGACGCGGCCCAACGTCGACGCGGCAACCGCGTGGGGCAGCTGCCGCGGCAGTTGCCGGCGTGCCTCCTCAGTCGAGATGCGCGCCGCGGGCGCAGCGTAGGCGAACCCGACGTCCTCACTGAGCGACAGCCCCATGACCACAGGGCCTTCGAGCGTGGTCACGACGGCCCGGAGACCTCCGAACAGGCACGGCGCCACGTTGTCGGCGTGACCCTCGAGCCGGACAGCGCCTGCAAACGCTTCGTCATCGTCTCGCTCCAAGCCGAGCGCCGCAGCTCCCAAAGCGAAGCCCGCAAGCGACGCGGACGCCGACGACCCGAGGCCGCGCGCGACTGGAACCTGTGAGTGAAGCCTCAGCGTGCCCGACGCCGCCACTTGGTGTTTCGCCAGCTCCCTTTCGAGAATCGTCGCCACCAGATCCGGCTCGGCCGGGTCGATCCGAGCGAGTGTACCCTGACGGTCGAGCACGAGTGAGCCGGAGTCGTCGGGCTCGAAAGAGGCGTCCAGATATCGGTCCAGCGCGAGCCCGATCGTGTCGTACCCGGATCCGAAGTTGGACGTCGAGCACGGCACAAGAACCCTGGCGGCCCGAAGCTCGGTCATCGTCCGGACCCGCTCACGCTTCGAGCTCCTCGAGAACGGCACGTAGCGCCTCGGTCGTGGCATCGATGGTGCGCACGCGTTCTTCTCTCTCCTGGGCTGCGAGAAGGCCGGCCGGGATCGGAACCTCGCGCCCGGTCGCAGCCTCCACTGTCTCCGGGAACTTCGCAGGATGCGCTGTCGCGAGAACCACTCTCGGAACCGATGACCGCGAAGTCTGACGGGTCGCCGCCGCGTACGCTACCGCCGTATGCGGATCGACGATGTAGCCCGTACGCTCGTGCAGCGCGGCGATGCACCGAGACACCTCGTGTTCGTCTACGCTGGCGCCGCGGATTGACGCCCGCACGGCGGCGTCGTCTGCTCCGAAGATCCAGTGAATGCGCTCGAGATTGCTCGGGTTCCCGACATCCATCGCACTCGAAGTCGTGGCGATCGTCGGCCGCGCCTCGAAGGAGTCGCCCGCGAGGTAGTCGACGAAGCCGCGATTCTCGTTCGCCGCGGCGGTGAATCCCGCAGCGGGCATTCCGGCCCGTGCAGCAAGGAGCCCCGCGCAGAGATTCCCCAAGTTGCCTACGGGAACTACATACCACGCTCCTGGGTCATCTACGCCCCAACGCTCGCGCAGGTTATACGCCGCATGGATGTAGTAGAATGCCTGTGGCAGAAGGCGTGCGACGTTGATCGAATTGGCAGACGTCAAACCGTGTCGCTCGCTCAATTCTCGATTCGCGAACGAGGCCTTCGCGAGTCGCTGGCAATCGTCGAACGTGCCACGAACCGCGACGGCATGGACATCGCCGCCCAGTGTAGTCATCTGCCGGCGTTGCCGCTCGCTGATTCCCCCGCTCGGGAAGAGCGCGAGGACCCTGTAGCCGTCCATTCCATGGAAGGCGCTCGCGACCGCGCCGCCGGTGTCACCGGAAGTGGCGACCAGCACGGTCCGGCGAACCGAGGGCGTCGGGTCCAGCTCCCTCATGAGTCGCGCCATGAAACGCGCACCCACGTCTTTGAAGGCATGAGTCGGACCGTGGATCAGCTCTAGCACCCATAGGCCCTCCTCCACCTCGACGACCGGTATGGGAAAGTCCAGCGCTGCGTTCACGACCCGATCCAATACGTCCGGCGGAACCGAGGGGAACAGCGCGGGCGCACACCATCGGGCCACGTCGCGCACGTCGTCCGCTGCAGGACCTGGCTCGATAGCAGGAGGCCATGCGAGCGAAGGGGCTCGCTCGGGGACGTAGAGGCCCCCGTCAGGGGCGAGGCCTCGGAGGAGCGCGACCTCGAGGGAGGTCGCGGGGCCGCCGCGCGTCGTCGTGAAGCCGTTCATGCTAGAAATCTACGACTTCGCGGTACGCGGCGGCGGCCCGCTGGCGAACCCTACACGACTACTACTTCTTCGGAGCGGCCTCCTTCTTCGGAGCGGCCTTCTTCTTAGGAGCAGCCTTCTTCTTAGGAGCAGCCTTCTTCGCGGCGGCCTTCTTCTTTGGAGCGGCCTTCTTCGCGGCGGCCTTCTTCTTTGGAGCGGCCTTCTTCTTCGCGGCGGTCGCCTTCTTCTTCACGGTCTTCTTCGCGGCCGACGCCTTCTTGGTCGCAGCCTTCTTCGCGCCCGCAGCCTTCTTCTTCACAGTCTTCTTCGCGGCCGTCGCTTTCTTGGTCGCGGCCTTCTTCACACCTGCTGCCTTCTTCTTCACGGTCTTCTTCGCGGCCGACGCCTTCTTCGTCGCGGCCTTCTTCGCGGTGGCGGTCTTCTTCTTCACCACCTTCCTGACCTTCGACGCCGCTTTCGGAGCGGTCTTCCTCGAGGGTCGCTTCTTTGCGCCCGCTGCCTTCTTGCTCGTCACCTTGCGAGCGGTCGCCTTCTTCTTCGGCGTTGTCTTCGCCACGGGACACCTCCCATACGAGTACGTTGCTACCCGCTCCGTTTGCGGGCTCCGTAAAGGAAACTGCTTGGACCTATCTCGCGCAATGGTCTTTGTAGTAGTTACCACAACATACAGTGCATTCTGCCCTCCCTTACCACGACATCCTGGGGTACACGCAGCGTGTGCGCGACGCTCGACCTTCCCAAATCGGGTGTCGTTCTCGATACTCGTGGTGTGCTGACCCCGAGCGATTTCCTTGCCGCGCTGCGGGCGCGGGGCGCGACTCGACTGGCCGCCGTGCGCTTCAGAAACAACCGAAGCACGGTGTGGTCCCTCACGCAGCGCGGAACGGTTCTCAACGTCCACGCCGCCTTCCGCGAAGCCCCGCCCGGCCTACTGGATGCATTCGCCACGCTGGCGGCGGAAGGGGGCATTGGCTCGAGACAGTCACGTCGCGCCGCGGCCGCAATCAGCGGATGGCCACGACTCAAAGAAGCGATCGACGACGCTCGCCGAGCCCATGAGGGTCGCCGAACGGCCGGGCAGGCCGACGGCCCCTGCTGTGCCACTCCGGGGCAGCGGGCGTACGTTCTCGCACTCTACCGCTACTTCAACCACACGCGCTTCGACGGACGTCTCCCCTCCGACATCCCGGTGCGCTTGAGTCGGCGGATGACGTCGGCGCTGGGTCACATGAGACCGGGCAGCGACGACGCCGGTCAGCGGCGCGTCTCCGAGATCGCACTCAATGTCGACCTCATGCTCGAAGGCAACGGAGCCGAGCGAGCGGACACCCTACTGCACGAAATGGCGCACGCTGCGGACTACATCGAGTCCGGCCACCGCGGTCACGGATCTTCGTGGCGGGCGTGGGCCCACCGGGTGGGCTGCCGCGCAACGACCCTCCTCGACCGGCCCGTGCATTACCGCGGCCGCCGGGACCAGGCGGTCACGCGGGTCCCTCCGCTTCCTCCCGCGCTCCTCGAACTCTGACGCGGCGCGACTGAGCGTTACGCGGGCCACAGCCAGCCGAAGGCGCCGGCCGTCAGCAGTGCGTAAAGGAAACCGTCGGCCATCGAACGCAGCGTCGCGGGCCAATTCTGATGGTACCAGATCGACCGTTGCGGCATCGCCATCGCGTAGCAGGCGAAGGCAACCGTGCCAGTGAGGCGAAAGACCTCGAGGTAGTCCGCCCCGGCACCCAATGTCCGACCGGCTACGTACGCGGCGACAACGCCGACCAGCAGGGTATACGCAAACCACTGAGTCAGCTGTGGTCCCATACTCAAGACCGATCGGCCGTCGACGAACGTCGCAAACACAACCGGTCCTCGTTCGAGCTTCGCCTTGAACTCCTCCGACTGCCAGTCCTCCTTCGACGACATGTAGGGGAGGACGTAGTCGCCCGGCGGTATTTCTAGCGGTGCGAGTGCACTCAGAGCGGCGTTCTCGTCGGGCACGCGCCGGTAGTCGTTCTTGTGCCAATTCAGGACGGTGTGCAGAAGCGAGCTAACGATGAAGACGAGGACCGAGGCGAGAACGATCGGTAGCCAGAGAGACACGATCGAGATGATCATGGGGCGGCCTCAAAGTGTTAGGGACAAACGACACTGCTGAGGCTACGCCGCGGCCATGCGTGTAGCAAGCGACCCCGATGGCCGTCTCACTTGAGCCACGCCTCCGTGTACAGCAGAACCGCTCCGCTGGGGTAGGTGGACGATCCGTCGGTCGGGGTGACGAGCACGATGCGGTAGATCATGTCGAGCGGCGTCGCGTCTACGAAATCGCGCTCTAGCCGAAAACCGTTGAGGTACACGGGGAGGCAGCCACGAGCCCTCAGTGAGAAGCACGGCCCTTGACTGTCGTAGAAGACGAGGAGACCCGCCGTGTTCTCCCCACGGATGAGATCCCCGAGCGAATGAGCCCTCTCGACATGGCTCTGGATCTGCTCGAATCCGATCGGCCGAAAGCGCAACGAGGCAATGCTGATTCCGATCATGAGCCTCACTTGCCGGTCGGCTTCCGCGTCCGAGACCCGGTTCGTTTCCACCATGAAGCCGGGTAGGTTGTACGGGTCGGTACGCATGACGAGGTCGATCGGGTAAGTGCGGTCGGCGACCGTGGCGCTCAACAGCGGGGTCTCGAAGTTCTCGAAGCCGATCCGTGCCGCCTCCAGCCTGTAGACGCCCGGCTCGGGAGCCTGCACGCGGTAGAAGCCGCTCGAGTCGGCGATCGAGATCGCGAGCTGCTCTCCCGCCTCGTCGAGCAAGCGAACCAGCGCCGTGGGAATCGGCAGGTCGTCCTCCGCCTGAAGAACGCGCCCCTGAAAGGTCTGTGCGACGGCGCTCGCCGGTATCGCCGCGCCCAGCAACGCGAACACCAGCGTTAGATACGTTGCAGACCCTCGGATCACGAGCCACCTCTCCTCGACCTAAAGGTCACGAGGACCACCTCCCTGGGCCGGACCTTACGCGCTCAGGGACTCCCTCGCAGTGCTCACCACGTTCTCGACGGTGAAGCCGTACTTCTCGAAGAGAACCTCCGCCGGCGCCGACGCGCCGAAATGGTCGAGCGCCACCGAGCCGCCCGCCGACCCCACCCAGCGGTGCCAGCCGAAGCTGCTCGCAGCCTCCACGGAGACGCGCGCAGTGACGCTCGGAGGCAGGACTTCGTCCCGATAGCTCTGGCTCTGCTGCGCGAACAGGTACCAGCTCGGCATGCTCACGACCCTCGTCGCCGTGCCGCTGGCCTCGAGCGCTTCCGCCGCGTGGACGGCCAGGCTCAACTCCGAGCCGCTCGCCAGCAGGATCACGTCGGGCCTTCCCGACGATGCTTCGACGAGGACGTACGCGCCTCGCCGCAGACCCTCTGCGCTGACCTCTCGCGGCAGGAGAGGAACCGTCTGTCGGCTCAGCGCGAGGAACGACGGTCCGTTGGTGCGCTCCATCGCCACACGCCACGCCATCTCGGTCTCCGGTCCGTCGCCGGGGCGAAGATCCATGACGTTCGGAATTGCCCTCAACGCCGCGAGTTGCTCGACAGGTTGATGCGTCGGGCCGTCTTCGCCGAGCCCGATGGAATCGTGACTGAACACGTAGACGACAGGTTGACCCATGAGCCCCGCCAGCCGGATCGCAGGCCGCATGTAATCCGAAAATATTAGGAAGGTGCCCCCGTATGGTCGGAGACCACCGTGCAGCGTCATCCCGTTCATGATCGAGCCCATGGCGTGCTCTCGCACGCCGTAGTGCACGATGCGCCCCCCGGGTGTTTCAGCAAGCAGGCTGTCTGCACCATCGATGTCGGTCTTGTTCGATCCGGCCAGGTCCGCCGAGCCACCGATCAGCTCGGGAATGCCGGCAGCGAGACCTTGGATGACCTTACCCGACCAGGCCCGCGTGGCGGCGGGTTCGGTGACGGCGGCCAGGTCGGGAACTTCCGCGTCCCATCCGTCCGGTAGGGCGCCGTCCATCATTCGAACGTACTCGGCTGCGAGCGCTGGGTACTCGGTGCGGTAGGTCGCGAAGCGGGCTTCCCATCCCTCCTGTGTCCGCTCCCCCTTGGCCACCGTCTGGCGCCAGTGGTCGAGTGCCTCATCATCAACATAGAAGGGATCGAGCGACGGGTAGCCGAGGTTCCTCTTCGTTGCCTCGATTTCGCCGGCTCCCAGAGGCGCCCCGTGGGCCGACGCGCTCCCGGCCTTTCCGGGTGACCCGAAGGCGATCGTGGTGCGCAGGACGATGAGGGTGGGGCGTTCCGTCTCCTCCTTGGCCTCCCGAAGCGCGAGGTCGATCGACTCGAGATCGTTGCCATCGTGCACGTGCACCACGTGCCAGCCGTAACCCTCGAAGCGCTTCGCCTGGTCGGTCGACGTAGAGAGGTCCGTGCTGCCTTCGATCGTGATCCGATTGTCGTCGAAGATCCAAATGAGCTTCCCCAGCCTCTGGTGCCCCGCGATGGCGGCGGCCTCGTGCGACACCCCTTCCATGACGTCGCCGTCGGAGCAGAATGTGTACGTGAAGTGGTTCACGACCTCATGGCCCGGTCGATTGAAGCGGTGCGCGAGCCAGCGCTCCGCCAGCGCGAAGCCGACGGAGTTGGCGACGCCTTGTCCGAGCGGGCCCGTCGTCGTTTCCACCCCCGGCACGTGGCCTTGCTCCGGGTGACCCGCGGTGGGCGATCCCCACTGTCGGAAGTTCTCGATGTCCTCTCTCGAGACTTCGTACCCGCTCAAATACAGCAAAGAATACATGAGCATCGAGGCGTGACCGACGGAGAGGATGAACCGGTCGCGGTCGAGCCACGCTGGATCCTTCGGGTTGTGCCTCAGGTGGCGGTGAAAGAGAACGTACCCTACGGGCGCGAGCGCCATCGGCGTGCCGGGGTGGCCCGAGTTGGCCTTCTGCACGGCATCCATCGACAACACCCGGATCGCGTCGATCGCCAGCTGCTCGGTGCTGCTCACCTGCTCGGTCGTGCTCATCGGCCAATCCCGATTCGAAGACTCACCCGTCGCGCTCCCTCACCCCACCACGAAGTTGACGAGCCGACCGGGCACATGAATGACCCGACGCTCGTCCTTGCCATCAAGGTGCCGCTCCACGTTCTCCTCCGAGCGCGCCGCTGTGATCACCTGATCTTCGGATGCGTCTGCGGCCACGGAGATCGTGGCTCTCAATTTGCCGTTCACCTGTACCGCGATCTCGACTGTGAGCTCGGTCGCCTTCTCCTCGTCGTACACGGGCCAGTGCGCGCCGTCGAAGAGGCCCCCCTCGTGACCCAGGCGCTCCCACAATTCCTCGGCCATGTGAGGCGCGAACGGAGCTACCATGACCACCAATGGCTCGACCTCGGCCCGAACTGCGTCCCTCCCACCGGCACGCACGACGTTGAGACATTCCATCATGGCGGCGATGGCGGTGTTGTAGCTCAGCTGCGGCACCTGCTCCGTGACCTGCCGGATGGTCTGGTGGACTTTCCGTTCAACATCGGGATCGGGCGTACCATCATCAGCCGAGACCACGGTGTCCCAGAGGCGGTGCAGAAAGCCAAAGGGCCCCTGGATACCCTGTGGACGATAGTCTCCTCCCTCCTCGTACGGCCCCAAGAACATGAGATACATGCGGAAGCTGTCCGCCCCGAACTCGGCGATGATGGGGTCCGGGACGATCACGTTGCCCTTGCTCTTCGACATCTTGGCGCCGTCGGCGATGATGAGGCCGTGCGCCCGAAAGACGGTGTACGGCTCCTCGAAATCGAGGTGGCCCAGGTCCTTCAGCACCATGGTGAGGAAGCGCGAGTACAACAGGTGCAGCACCGCGTGCTCGTTGCCGCCGATGTACGTGTCCACCGGGAGCCACCGCTTGGTGATCTCGGTGTCGAACGGTCGATCGTCGAAGTCTGTCGACGGGTAGCGCAAGAAGTACCAGCCCGAGTCCAGGAAGGTGTCTGACACGTCCGTCTCCCGCCGGGCATCCTCTCCACACTCGGGGCATGTGGTTTCGTACCACGAGGCGACCCGTGCCAGCGGGCTGACACCCGAGTCGTCGGGCTTGAAGTCCTCGACTCGGGGCAACACCACGGGCAGATCCGATTCTGGTACGGCAACCGGGCCGCACACGTCGCAATGAATGATGGGGATGGGGGGACCCCAGTAGCGCTGCCGGGAAATGCACCAGTCATGCAGCCGGAAGTTGACCTTCGCCTCTCCCCAGCCGCCGTCTTGGGCCCAGGCCGTCACCGCATCGACGGATTCCGAGACGTCGGTCCCGTCGAAGTCACCGGAATTCACTAGGCGACCCGGGCCCAGGTAGGCCTCTTCCAGCGGCGCGTCGGCGGCATCGTCGGGCCCGGCGACGACGCGCACGATGGGCAGGTCGAACTGCTCTGCGAACTCGAAGTCGCGCGTGTCGTGCCCCGGCACCGCCATGATGGCGCCGGTCCCGTAGTCCATCAGTACGTAGTCGGCGATCCATATGGGGATCCGCTCCCCTGTGGCGGGATTGCGACAGAATCCTCCCGTTGGGACGCCGCTCTTCGTCTTGTCCACCTTCTGACGCGCGACGAGGTCCCTCTTGGAGGCCTTGTCGATGTAGGCGTACACAGGCGCCCGCAAGCCGTCGTCCGTGACCTGGTCCACCATCGGATGTTCGGGCGACAGCACCATATAGGTGGCGCCGAAGACGGTGTCGGGGCGCGTGGTGTACACCTCGATGCTGGCGCCCGTCTCTTCGCCGTCACGACCCAACACGGGGAAGTGCAACTGCGCGCCCGTGCTCCGGCCGATCCAGTTCGACTGTGCCTTCATCGTCGTCTGCGACCAGTCGATGTCGTCGAGATTGTCCAGTAGGCGCTGCGCGTAGTCGGTGATCCGGAAGAACCACTGTGCGATGCGTCGCTGCTCGACGGGCGTGCCGCACCGCTCGCACTCGCCCCCGATGACCTGCTCGTTGGCCAGCACGGTCATGCACGAAGGGCACCAATTGACGGGCGCCTCCTTGCGCTCGGCCAGCCCCGCGTTGAACAGCTGCAGGAAGACCCATTGCGTCCACTTGTAGTAGGCCGGGTCGGTGGTGTCGACGCTGTGATCCCAGTCGAACATCCCCCCGATCCGCTTCAGCTGGCGCTTGAAGTTCTTCACGTTCGACGGGATCAAATCCATCGGGTGCGTGCCCTGCTTCAGGGCGAAGTTCTCCGAGTGGATTCCGAAGGCGTCGAAGCCCATCGGCTCGAAGACCGTCTTGCCGCGGAGACGTTGATAACGCCCGTGGACGTCGGCTCCCGTGAACGCGTAGATGTTGCCTACATGAAGTCCCTCGGCGGAGGGATAGGGGAACATCATGAGGTTGTAGAACGGATCCTCGGCGCTCTCCAAATCCTCACGCGTGAAGGTATTGGTGCCGCGCTCCTCCCAGAGACGCTGCCACTTCTCTTCAACGGTTGACGGGTCGTACCCGTCCTTGTCTTCGTTGGCCATCGTCGGCTATCGGTCGTGAATCCCGCAGAGCACCCCACGGGTGAGGGTGAGCGCCGAAAGCGCACGACCGCTCGGGAAAGTCGCAAAGCTACATGGGCCTTCTGGCCACCCCAAGGGGGGCGGCTGCTCCAGCGACGGGGTGAACGCCGAGTCGACCCGGGCTCCCCGCCGTGCTAAAGCTGCGTAAGTCGGATGGTCAGCGTAGCGGACTCCGGACCACTTCCGAAGTCGAAGGTCGCTGACTGGTCGACCATGGTCAGCTGCGATTCGCCGCGGGTGAACGTGAAGACCGAGTTCTCGAAGGTGAACGTGCCCGCTTCCACGTCGACGTCTCCCGTGAAGTTCTGCGACGAGCCCATACCGTCGTTGAACAACACGCTTGCCCGTCGAGTTCCGTCACCGCGGTAGTCCACGGTCATGCTCATCGAAGCCCCGTCACGCTGTATGATGTCGACGACCTGCCCCGTTGCGCTCCGGTACTCGTACGAGGACGCGACCCACAGGCCGCTCAGATCGACACCCAGGCCCGCATCACCGCATGCTCCGGCCCCCAGACATATGGCGAGAGCCACCACTCGTTTCGTCGTGTTCATTCCTCGATACTCCCCGTGATCCGCTTCCCCTGGATGATAAGCTATCTTCCGCGACCATGTCGAATTCGAAAAAGAAGATCTCGGGCTCGAGCCTACGCAACGCGTTCGAGGAAATCATCTGGCCGCGCAAGAAGCTCCTCGCGCTTGGGCTTGTCCTCATCCTTCTCAACCGGCTCGCCGGCCTCGTCCTGCCGGCCTCGACCAAGTACCTCATCGACGACGTCATCGCGAATTCGAACGTTCCGATGCTCTACACGATCCTCGGGCTCGTGGGTGCCGCCGTCACCGTTTCCGCCGCGACCTCGTACGCGCTCACCATGCTCCTCAGCGTGGAGGCGCAGAACCTCATCGCGAACCTGCGGGCACAGGTACAGGCGCACGTCTTACAACTGCCCGTTCACATCTTCGACAACACGAAGTCGGGTGAGCTGGTGTCCCGCATCATGGACGACGTCGAGGGCGTCCGGAATCTGGTCGGCACCGGACTGGTGCAGCTCGTCGGCGGAACCATCACCGCGGTCGTCGCCTTCACCTTCTTGGTCCGTATCGATCCGGTCATGACCGGTCTCGCCCTCGTGCCGCTGGCGGCGTTCGCCTTCGTGTCGACGCGGGCCTTTCAGACACTGCGCCCGGCGTTCCGAGAGCGGGGCAAGATCCGGGCGGAAGTCACGGGTCGACTGCAGGAGTCGCTGGGCGGCATTCGCATCATCAAGGGTTTCCACGCCGTCGAAAAGGAAAGCGAGATCTTCCACGATGGCGTGATGCGCATCTTCGACAACGTGAAGACCACGCTGACGACGTCCAGCTTGGTCACGAGCCTCGGCTCGTTCTTCATGGGCCTCGCGAGCGTTCTCATCATGGGATACGGAGGATGGCTCATTCTCCAGGGTGGACTCACGGTCGGGGAGCTCTTCTCCTTCACCCTCTTCCTCGGCTTCCTGATCGCGCCAGTCGTGCAGATGGCGAACATCGGGACCCAGATGACGGAGGCGTTCGCGGGGCTCGACCGGACCGCGGAGCTGCTCTCGTGGCCCCAGGAGGACGACGACCCGGACCGTACCGTCGAGATGCCCACGATCACCGGACACGTCGAGTTCCAGGACGTGCACTTCGCGTACGAGGAGGACAAGCCGGTACTCAAGGGAGTCTCTTTCGAGGCGAGCCCCGGCATGGTCGTCGCCCTCGTGGGAAGCAGCGGGTCCGGCAAATCCACCATGGCCGGCCTCGCTGCGAGCTTCCTAACCCCGGACACGGGGCGGGTCGTCGTGGACGGCGTCGACCTCCGTACGGTCCTGCTCGCCAGCTACCGCAAGCAGCTCGGGCTCGTGTTCCAGGACGACTTCCTCTTCGACGGGACGATTCGCGAGAACCTTCGCTTTGCACGCCCGACGGCGGAGGACGGCGAGATCGTCGAGGCCGCCGAGAAGGCGTATGTCATGGAGTTCGCAGATCGGTTCCCGGAGGGCCTCGACACGATCATCGGGGAGCGGGGCGTGAAGCTGTCCGGAGGACAACGCCAGCGTGTCACGATCGCTCGGGCGCTCTTGGCCGACCCGCGCATCCTGCTCTTGGACGAGGCGACATCGAGTCTGGATACGGAGAGCGAAGCGCTCATCCAGAGAAGCCTCAACGACCTCCTATCGGGCCGAACGACCATCGTGATCGCGCACCGCCTCTCAACGATCCAGCGGGCTGACCTGATTCTGGTGATCGAGGGCGGCCGCATCGTCGAGCGAGGTCGCCACGACGACCTGATGGCACTCGAAGGCCGCTACCACCAGCTCTACACGGTGCAGGCCCGGATCTAGTCGGGGCTCGACCTGCTCGGGAAGTGCGGGCTCAGACCAGCCCTACCTGCACCGAACGTCCATCAGCCGCAGGTTCGTCGGGATCGTGACGTCCAGACGAGCGCCGGGCTCGACACGTGCCGTCCGGGTGGAGCACCGATCGCCGAGCGTGAGGTCGAACTCGAGACGTACGTCCGAGATCCGGTCGAGCCGGGTGCGGAAGATCTTCGTCTCGGTGCTGCGTACGGTACCGAGGCTCTCGCGCCGGCCGTCGGTCCAGATCCAAAACCGTGCGTCCTGCATGCGTTGATTCCGGATCGTGATGGTCAGGCCCGGCGCCGAATCCCCCCGAAAGGACGGCGTGCGGTTCGCGGGCGCGGAGCCACATGCGCTCGTGCCCACCAGCGCGGCGACCACGATCATCATCCAGGCGCCGCGTCGTTTCGTGCTTTTCACCGTTCGCTCCCGATCTCGTTCCATCGGGGCGAGACAGCGACCCGATCTTTCCCTGCGACACCTGAAACCGTCGCACGGTTCCGGGCGACCGTCACGATCGCGCCGGTGGGTCGGGAGAACGCGCCGACAAGTCGGGGGCGTTTCCATCGTCACAAAGAACGAACGGGCGGGAGGCCTCGAAGGCCTCCCGCCCGCATGCCTCCACCGCGAGGTGTGGCTCTGGATCAGCCTCCGCCGAAGAGAATGCCGCCCTTGATCACGATCGGGTCGTTATCGAAGTCCGGCAGCGCGGCGATATCCTCGTTGAACTCGAAGTTCGCCTCCAGGAAGAGGGACAGCATGAAGTCGAGCTGGACACCGAGACCCACCACTGGGCCGTTCTGCGTGTCTCCTTCACCGCCGCGCAGCTGCCAACCGGCGAGCACGTACGGCTTCACCATCGGAAGCGGGATCCGAAGCTGGGCGGCGGCGGTGCCGGTCCAATAGCTGACGTCGCCTTCAGGGAAGTAGTACGTCCCGGAAACGAAACCGCCGATCGGCAGAAGAGGCGGATCGACCATCGCGCGACCGCCGAGCCCGAACGTGCCGTCGAGAGCGGACGCTTCGGACACACCCGTCGCCATGGCGAGCTGGGCGCCGAATTTCAGCTGCGCGTCGGCGGGGGTTGCGAACACTGCGAGCGCGAAGGCCGCGCTGAGCACAAACATGAAACGGCGCATGGTACTTGTCCCTGCGAAAGAAAACATATGTTTCTAAGAAAGGAATGGGGAAACTCTTCCTGACGCAACGAAAAAGTTTCCCACCTTCCCCAGCCCTCATTTATCGAGGGAGCCCCCAAGGGGCGGCCTTCCACCCATTCGGATCGGCCGGCCGCGCAGGGAAAGAGCAAGTCGCGGGCCACCGATCGGCGCTGAACCGCGTCGGTGATTTTTTGGGAAAAACCGGCGGCCTCGCAGGTGAATGGTGGCGGAGCGACCTCAGACTCTCAGGAGCGGCGGCACGCCGATTCGGGTCACCGCGTCACCCCACACCGCTTCCGCCGCAAGCGCCACACCCAGCAGAGCTTCGTCCTCTCCCCCACGCGCGACCAGCTGAAGGCCGACGGGCATCCCGTTGGGGTCGAGCCCAACCGGGACGGAGATCGCGCACATGCCCAGCATGTTGACCGGGCACGTCGGCTGGAGCGTGGACTTGTTCACGACCTTGTAGCGACTCAGGTCGTCCCGCACTTCGGCCACGGTCGGCGCACTGATCAGATTCGCCGGCAGCACGAGGACGTCGGCGTCGTCGAAGAGGGTATCGCCGAGAGCGACCATCCGTCGGTGCTTCGACAGCGCGGCCCGGTACTCGCGGCCGTCCAGCGGGAGCGGCCCTTCGATGCGGGCTCCGACCGTGGGGTGTAGCCGATCGATCCAATCCGGCAGATGCTCAAGCAGCCACGCGTGAATCTCGGCCTTCCCGATCCCTCCCGACATGTAATGGTCGTACGCGTCGTCGATCATGGTCCCGACCGAGCGCTCGACCACCGCGCCGGCGCCTTCGAGCTCCTCGAGCGCGCCGGTCAGGACGTCCGCGATGTCCGGCTCGCAGCCCTCCCAGAGGCAGCACTCCGGAAGACGAATCCGGAGCCCCTCCGTCGACGTCGCCTCCAATGTCTCGAGCAACGGCCGTGGGTCGCCCCACTTCGGATCCACGCAGCCGAAGAAGTAGATGCTGTCCTCAACCGTTCGGGTGAGGGCGCCGAGCGTGTCGAACGTGCTGCTCAGTTGGGTGACGCCATCGGTCGGGAGACGCCCCTTGGTCGTCTTGTGGCCAACGACACCGGTGAATGCCGCCGGGATCCGAATCGAGCCACCGGTATCGGACCCGAGCGCCAGCATGGCAGACCCCTCCCACAGGCTCACACCCGCGCCGCAAGAGGAACCACCCGGAATCCTCGCTACGTCGGCGTCCCAGGGGTTGTGAGGCGTGCCCCAATGCGGGTTCATCCCCACGCCCCCGTACGCGAACTCCACCGTATGGGTCTTGCCGACAATGACGGCACCGGAGCTGCGGAGTCGCTCGACCAGCCATCCGTCCCTCGACCAGGTCGAGTCGGGAAGCCGATGGGCCGAGCCCGCGTACGTCGGCATGCCCTCGACCCCGTAGATGTCCTTCACCGAAACGGGAATTCCACAAAGGGGCGGTGCCCCGTCGCCCTTGGCCAGGAGCTGGTCCGCCGCGCGCGCCGCGGCCATCGCCGCATCCGCGTCGAAGTGCTTGTAGGCGTGCATCCGCTCGCCGAGCCGCTCATGCCGTTCGAGCGCAGCCCGCGTGAGCTCGACCGCCGAAACCTCTCGGGCGTGTAGCGCGGCGGCCGTCTCCGCTAAAGAGCCCGCGAGCGGTGCGGGTGCCGGCCAGCTCATCCGGAGATGATTCCTGAAGGCGTCAGCGATAGTTCCCGAACATCAACTCGACCCCGTAGTCCTTCGGTTTCAAGAAGGCAATGACCTCCTGAAGCTCGTCCCGCGAGGGCGACGTGACCCGAAGCTCATCGCCCTGAATCTGGACCTGGACCTTCTTGAGGCCGCTGTCGCGGATGTCCTTGCTGATCTTCTTGGCCGTCTCTTGGTCGATGCCCGACTTGAAGCCGAACGTCACGCGCGCGCGACCGAGCGAGCCCACCTCGATCTTGCTCTCGTAGATATTCTTTAGCGGCACGTTCCGCCTGGCGAGCTTTTCGCGGAAGACGTTCATGAGCTGCGTGAGCCGAAACTCGTCGTCGGCCTCCAGCTTCACCGCGCCGGCGCCTCGATCCAGTTCGAGCGAGCAGTCCGTGCCCTTGAAGTCGTATCGGGTCTGCGTCTCGCGAATCGCTTGGTTCACGGCGTTGTCGACCTCCTGAAAGTCGACGCTCGTGGATATGTCGAAGGATTGCTTTTTTGCCATATGCGCGCTGCCTCAGCCGATCGGGCGCTTCTTGGTGAGTCGGTCCTTCTGCTCAATGTAGGGAACGCCGGCCCGGATCCAGTCCGGCGCCGGCTCGCCCTTCAGGTAATGCCCGAACCACTGCATGATCCGCTGCTGGTAGTCCTTTTGGTTGGGCTCGCGCGCGAGACCGTGGTTCTCACCGTCGTAGCTGAGCATGACCATCTGCTTCCCGAGGCGACGGGCCGCGTTGTAGAACTCCACGCCCTGGTTGTATTCGACCGCGCCATCGTTCGTCCCGAACATCATCAGCAGCGGGGTCTCCATGTTCTGAATGTTGTGGAGCGGCGAGTTCGCCTCGTACGACGCGTAATCCTCCCACCACGGCACCTGCATGCGGCCCTGGCTGATCTCGAAAATCCGTGCGTCGGTGCCGCCGCTGTTCCAGTAGAACGAGAGGTACATGCTCATGAGATTCGTCAGCGGCGCGCCCGCGACCGCTGCGGCGAAAAGGTCGTCCTGGGTCACGAAGTACGTGGTCTGATAGCCACCCCACGAGTGGCCGATGAGGCCGATCCGCTCTTCGTCGATCGGAGCAGTGTCGAGCGCTACGGCGACCGCGGGCCTCAGCGTCTCCACGTTTGATTGACCGGGACGCCGGTCCCGATACACGATGTCCGGCCGAAGAACGAAGTAGCCGTTATGGCTCCAGATCTGCTGGTTGTAGTACTGGGTCGGGTCCGGGATCTGGTACTGGTGGATCCCCTGCGAGAGAAGCTCGTAGTGATACACGATCATCGGGTATTCCCGACTCGGATCGTAGCCCGCGGGATACGTCAGCACACCCTGCAGACGACGGCCCCACTCGTTCTCGTAGTCGATGAGCTCCGTGCGTCCCCAGGCGTAGTCGCCCTGGAAGGGGTTCGTCTCGCTGACCTGGCGTGGATCGTCCAAGTCGGGCCCGGCCACGAAGTAGTCCGGTGAGTCGTCGAAGGACTCCATGCGGAAGACGAAGACGTCGGCGTCCTCGGCCTTTTGCAGCTGCCCGAAGAACCCGCCGAACGACTTGTCGTCCCAAAGGAGGACCTCGGGGTCGTCGCCGGGCTCGGCTGCGGCGTAGCCCGCCTTCTTCGTCCACTCGCCGTATACACTGTAATAGAGTCGCTCGCCGGCCCCGAAGCCGTCGTCCTCTGCATCCAGGTCCATCGGGACCACTCGATACCTGATCTGGTCGGGAGCGCCGTTCGTCAGACGTCTCGCGCCCGATCCGTCCAGGCGGATCTCCCACACGTCCCATTGATCGTTGATGAGGACGGCCCGGTCTTCTTCGAACCAGCCGCCGGTCCCGAACGCCGGCATCTGCTCTCGAGTCGGTGTGACGTCGAAGTTCACGAACGTGCTGGGCACGCCCTCGGTGAGGTTCCGGGTCGCTCCACCGCGTAGATCGTGCGCGTACCAGTCCTCACCTTCGAACCAGAGCACGTACCGGCCTCCAGGGCTCGATCCCGCCAAACTCTCGACCCGGTCCTCGATGAGCGTCTTCGCTCCGGTCTCGATGTCGATCGCGTACATGTCCGCGAACTGCTGGCGGAACATCGCGTGCTCGTCGTACGGCGTCTCGTCCGCCCCGACTGCGAACCCCGCCTCTCCGATCCGGAACGTGTTCTCGGTGAGCTCGTCGCCGAGCTGCACGAAGCCCCCGCCCTCCGGACGCCAAGCGGCCAGGTAGTTCTCCTGCCGGAGTCGGTTCTCGCGCACACGCTGCTGTGGAACAGGATCGACGTCGAGCGTGTGCCAGATCTCGACGCCCGGGGTGTCGTCATCGTCCTCGTCATCCGCGTCGCAGTCCGTGCCCTCGCCCTCGGTTGGTTCCCCGCCCTCCGGCTCGCCCTCATCGCCCGCGGCCGAGTCCGCACAGGGGTCGGGCGGTGCGGGGCGCCGCTCCTGGATCCCAACGAAGACGGTCGATCCATCGTCGGACCACTCCGGGCTCCGAAACTCGACGATGCGCATGGATGCAGGAAAGGCGCTGTTGTCCGCGTCGAGCACGAACTTCCTCGGCTGTTGCGCCTCGAGACCCTTCCACGCCATCGCCACATGCGCGGTGTCCTCGAACGCCGCATCGATCTGGGTCTTGTACACGACGAGGTCGTCCGCGTCGTCGCGCCACGTCAGCTCCCGGTAGATCGCCTCGTCGGTGTCGAGCGAGCGGATCCGTCCGTCGTTTGGGTCGTAGACGGTGACGCCGTTCCCGACCTGGCCGTCCGCGTCGGTTGCCAGCGCCAGCAGCGAGCCTTCGTCCTGCCACGCCATCTCGGAGATGTTGCCGAAGAGCATGTCCGTGCCCGTCGCAAGATCGTGGACAACGACGTCTACACCCTCGCTCTCCTTGTCCTCCGGCTTGTAACGGCGGAGCGCGATGTAGCGACCATCCGGAGAGAAAGAGAAACCGGCGATCTGGTCACGCGTCGTCTGCTCGCCCGACGCGAGGTTCAACAGGCCGAGCTTGTTGCGCACCGGCCGATCAGCGCGTCGAGCAGCTTCTCGCTCGGCCTCGGAGACCCCGATCGAATACGCCACCCAGCGGTTGTCGTCACTGAACGACGCGCCTGCGCCGTACGCCACGACGACGACGCTGTCGGACCTCGTGCTGTGGATCCGAAGCTCGTTCTCGTCGTTGACCCGACTGATCTGCACCGCGAGCCACGCGCCGTCGGACGAAAGCGTCGCGCCGCCGAGTCTCTCCCACTGACCGTAGTCGGCCTCGGTGAGTGTGGGACGCTGCTGGGCAGCGAGTGGCGCCCCCGATAGCAGCAGTGGAGCCGCAGCCAACAACGCCGCGACCATGGCTCGACCGAAACGACCCCAGTCCATCTCCATCTCCATTCTCCTCGTGTCCTCTGCGTATACAGTCGCTCGACCGTGCGAGCGCCCCCTCCTGCTCACCGAACGACCCGCTGCTCGAGCTCGTGGAAGAAATTCTGCACCACGATGAGCTTGCTGCGGCCATCCCCCTCGGCGCCTCCGATCTGGAGCATCATGAAGCGCTGGTCATCCGGTCCGACGTCCCAGCTGGCGTAGTTTGGCTGCCCGTTCAGGAACCGCTCGGCCATCGAAAAGAGCGTTCGTCGCTCGCCGACCCGAAAGCCCGCCTCCGTCTGCACCTGGGCCGCGACCAGCTCGCCGTTTCCGTTGATGAAGAAGAGCTCGCCCTCGGAATGGGCCCACTTCGGGTTGATGCCGCCGTTCGTCGAGACCTGCCACTTCCCGTCCTGCGCGTTAGGGAACGGACGCACATAGACCTCGTCCCGTCCCGTTTCGGTCGATTCGTACGCGATCCACGCCCCGCTGGGCGAAAGCGCGAGCGCCTTTTCGTCGTACGACTCGGCCGCGACCGGGAAGGTTTCGTCCTCGCCCGCACGAAGGCCCACGATATCCCGGACGCCGACAGATCCGCTCAGCCCCCCGAGGCGGAGTGCGAACACGCTCTCATCCGGCGTCAGCCTCGCCTCCAGAATCGACGCTTCGAAGTCGAGCACCAGCTCCGGAACACCTGTGCCATCCGACGGCTGCTGCCAAAGGTCGTAGTGACTGCCCCCTTCCGAGCCCCGGTCGGACGTATAGAGGATCCTCAGCGCATCGGCCGACCATCGGGGACGACGGTCGACTCCGTCGTCGAAGGTCAAACGAGAGAGCGGTCCGTCGTCCAGCTCCTTGACCCATATGTCCTCGCCGGACTCGGTATTGATCTTCACCGCGAGTCTGGAGCCATCGGGGGACAGTGCGAGCGCCGCTTCCGGAAGACCCGGGTCGAACTCCCAGTCCGGATCGACCGGGGTCAGGTCTCCATCGCGGTCGACCCAGACGGCGCGCCCCAGTCCGCTGGTGGTCTGCCCCGACATGTACACGAGCGTCCCGTCGCCCGCGATCGCCAGGTCGGCCGATCCGAAGCCCCCCACCGCGAGGCCCTCGGTAAGCGCCACCGGTGGGCCCGTGACCTCGACCGAGCGAGCATCGAAGGGGACCGCCAGAAGGAGGCCGTCGGCGCTGATGTACAGGAGGTGGCCGCTCGGCGAATAGCGTGCGAAGACACCGGCGAGGAGAATCTCGGTCTCTCCCGTCTCTAGATCGATGCTGGCGATTCGATAAGCGTTGGCGTCTGAGACCGGGTTGTATGCGATGGTGGTGATGGCGTGCCGACTCCCAGGCAGAATATCGTACCAAGCGTGGAAGCTCTCCGCGGTCACGGAATCGAGCTGCGAGATCTCTTCGAGCGGACCACCGCTCGCGGGTACCCGGCCCATCACGTTGCTCGCCAGATCGTAGTAGAGATACTCGTCGTCGCCCCAAGCGAGCGAGTTCCCGGAGACGACGGAGTCGGCCACCGTGATCGGCGGCTCGCCCGCGAACGACACGACTCGGATGACCATCGGGGGACCGGTGATGAACGCGATCCGGCCGCCATCCGGAGAGAAGACGGGAGAGAATGCGTCTTGCGTGCCTCCCAGAGGGGTCGGCTCCAACTGATCGCGATTCCGAAGCCAGAGTTGGCTCCGACCGACGCCGCCCTCCGTCGAGGGACCCACGTAGACAATGGACTCTCCGTCCGGAGACGCCGCTACGTTCGCACCGTAGGCCAACGTCGGGTCATGCCCCTCGGGCAACTGTACCGCGTACCGCGTAACTGGCAGCTCCTCTCCTCCGGACGACGCCGCCCACCCGGCCACACCCGCGAAGAGCAGGGCGACGACCGACGCCGCGATCGCGATGCCTTTCCAAGGACCCGCGGGAACGACCGCACCCTCGACGGCTCCATGCCGGAAGCCCACATCCTGGAGCGCCTTGGCGAACTCGTCCGCGGTCGCGAAACGGTCTGCCGAGATCTTCTCGAGCCCCTTCCGGACTGCGGCGTCGACGTTCACCGGAACAGAGGGGCGGTGGCGTGTGACGGGCGTGTACTCGCCGGAGATGATGCGCCCGAGAACCGCTTGCGCGGTTTGCCCGGGAAAAGGCGGCTCTCCCACGAGCATTTCGTAAAGGACGCAGGTGAGTGCGTAGATGTCACTCTGTGGGCCGACGTGTTGGTCACCGGTGGCCTGCTCGGGACTCATGTAGTACGGCGTGCCTACGCTCAGTCCCGTCTCGGTGAGTCGGGCACCCCCCGCCGAACCCACCGCGAGCGCGATTCCGAAGTCCGCGATGATCGGTTGCCCGTCTTGCAGCAGGATGTTGGCCGGTTTGATGTCCCGGTGGATCACGCCCTTGCGATGCGCGTGGTCGAGCGCACCCGCGAGTGACACCGAGATGCCGACCGCCTCGTGAACAGGAAGCTGCCGTTCGCGTTGGAGCCGATCCCGTAGCGTCTCGCCGTCGATGTACGGCATGACGTAGAACAGGAAGCTGTCCGCCTCTCCCGAGTCGAAGAGCGGTAGGATGTGCGGGTGCTGGAGGTTGGCGGTCGTCTCGATCTCGGTCAGGAAACGATCCGCCCCCACGACGGCCGCCAGCTCCGGTTTGAGGACCTTGAGCGCGACCTTGCGGTTGTGCTTCACGTCCTGCGCCAGGTAAACCGTGGCCATGCCGCCTTCGCCGAGCTCGCGCTCGATCTCATAGCGACCCTGAAGCGCGGCGTTGAGTCGGGCGATCACGTCACTCATGAAACGCTCCCCGCGACACGGGAGCCCGAGGTCCAATTCCGCGGGGTACTCGAGGAGGTGAAGGAGGGGGGCTGGGAACGGATCATGTGCCTGTTGATCGAGGGATGCACGGCCGATCGCCGTGGACAGAAACCTGCTCGGTTCCGCGCCTTGGCGCGACTCCGACCGTCAGCCGATGATGCGCCGGAACTCGGGGTCTTGAAAGAGGGAGCGGAAGTTCGCGTCCCGCGGCAGCGTGGTCCGACGTCCCGGGTTCAGCTCGACGGCCCTCCTCAGTGACGCCAGCGCCTCTCCCCTCTGTCCCATTCGTAGCTGAACGGCGGCGAGCGCAACCCAGGCGTTGTCGTTCTCCGGTGACGTGTCCCGGGCGGCCGAGGCGAGCTCCAGCGCGCTCTCGAGGTCGTCCGCGTCGACGAACGCTCCAACCTCGCGCAGCAGCTCGCCGGAACGCTGCAGCTCGAGGATACGGCGCAGCTCTGCGAGCGGCTTCCGATGGTCGTCCACGCGGATGTCGACGACCCGGTCGCTGAAGCCATCTCGAACGCGCGGCGCGACCACCAGCAGCGCACCCGATTGCATGCCTCGCGCGTCGCCGCCAGCCGCCTGAGCGGCGTCGAGCGCGTCCATGAGCCGTTCGGCGAGCGGACCCGACGAGGACTCGAAGGACGCGACCATCGCATCCACGACCTCGGGCCCGACGAGGATGTTTCCTTGTGCACAGAAATCGGCGCCGCAACGGTGTCCTTTCCAGTCGCTCGCCCCCGAGCCCGTCCAAGCGGCCGTTCGGCCCTCGATATCGATGACGGCATTCTGGCGGCGATCGCGTCCCTCGTCGCCGCGAACCAGTTGATCGAGCGCTTCCTCGGGCGTGTAACCGCGCTCGATGAGCTCGATCGACATCGGACCGTACATCGGATTGGCCGACGCCTGATGGGCGACGATCGCCACCCCACCCTTGGCCGTCATTGCTCGATTCCCCGCGGCGAAGGCCTTCGACTGCACCCCCATCCCCAACTCGCCCGTCGCTCGATCGAGGGCGATGATCGAAAAGGTGGCGAGGTAATCATCCGCGTAGTCCGAGTAGGCTTCGACCGCCCGATCCGCTGGAGCGGCACTCTGTGCGTGCAGCGTGACGCCCGGCGCAAAGACGAGCATGAGCGTGGCGGCCAGGAGTCCCCCGTGGATCGGTGAACGACGCATCGAATCCCCCGTTAGTGATGTTTCACGCGGAAGCCGACTGGGCGCCCGCGCCGTTACATGCCTACGACGAAGCTCTGCGACCGAAGAACCGCCCCGGAGTCGTCCCGCACTTCGACGGTCCACTCGCCGGACCACTCCGGAGGAATGCTCTTGCTGCTCCAGGTTCTCCATGGAGATCCATCCACCTCCAAGGAGACCGGAAACTCCATGTCGCCGTAGATCCAAACGTGCTGGATCGTCGACCCGGCGGCGCCTTCCAAGAGCGTCCAGCAGAACACTCGTCCCACGTCCGCCGGAAACTCCTGGCTCTCTCCGACCGGCATCATCGCCTCGATGCCCGTGCCCAGCACGAGCTCGACGCCTGGCGCGTCCTGGGCCGCAGCCGACGCGGGCACGAGGGCGGTGATGAACGCCAGAGTGGCGGCTGCGCTCCATGTCTTCATGGTCCCCCCTAGATCGGGATTCGGGTCGCCGAGCCCGACCCCGCGTCGAGCTCACCCAGGAGGGACGCATCTTTTGGGCCACGCCCCCAGCGACCTGGACGCGATCAGCGTCCAGCCTGGATCTCGGCCGCAACCGCCTGCACCTGGTCGAGCACGCGAAGGAGGTTGCCGCTCCAGATCATGCCGATCTCCTCCTCCGTGTAGCCACGTCGGACGAGCTCGAGGGTCACGTTGAACGTCTCGGAGGCGTCGTCCCAACCGTCGACGCCGCCGCCGCCGTCGAAGTCCGAGCTGATGCCGACGTGCTCGATCCCGATGAGGTCGACCAGGTAGTCGATGTGGTCCACGAGATCGGAGACGCTCACGGGAGGTGCGATCGGATCGACCTCGTCTACGATCCTCTCATCCGCCGCCGCCTGGACCGCCGCGAGCTCGGCCTGGAACGTCTCCCGCTCCTCCTCGCTCATTGCCTGCATCGCCTGGAACATTGCGCGTCGCCCGCCCTCCGGCATGTCGAAACCCATTTCCATGGCGACCTGCTCGAGCACCTCCTGAGCGGCCGCGTTGTGTGCGGCGTTCTTGTCGGGGCGCAGATAGCTGCGGAAGGCCACGGTCTGAATCACCCCGCCGTTCTCCGCGAGCGCCATGAGCTGCTCATCGTCCATGTTGCGGCTGTGGTCACCCAGGGACCGCGCCGCCGAGTGGGACGCGATGACCGGGGCACGCGTCAACGAGAGCGCCTCGAGGTTCGCCTCTTTCGACGGGTGTGAGAGGTCGATCATGATGCCGACTCGGTTCATCTCGGCGACGGCCTGACGGCCCAGGTCGCTCAGCCCCCCGTGAGGCCATTCGCCGCTGCCCTCACCGGTGTTCGAGTCAGCCAGTTGACTGTGGCCGTTGTGAGCCAAGGACATGTACCGCGCCCCTCGCTCCTGGAACTCGGCGATGCGGATGAGGTCGGTGCCGACGGGATACGCATTCTCGACGCCGATCATCGCGACCTTCTTCCCCTCGGCCACGATGCGGCGCACGTCGTCCGATGTGAGCGCGAGCTCGACTCGATCCGGGGCGATCTCTTCGGTCAGGCGATGGATCGCGTCGAACTTCTCGATGGCGTTGGCATAGGCGTTCGCATACCCCTCTTCGGTGAGCGGGCCCTGCCCGGTGTAGACGATCATCCACGAGACGTCGAGTCCCCCCGCCTCCATCTTCGGGAGGTTGACCTGCGTGGGCAGGTCCATGGTGTAGTTGCGCTCGGCCGTGAAGTCGGCCGCGCTGATGTCGTCGTGCGTGTCCAGCGTGATGACCCGCTCGTGAATGCCACGGGCTCGCTCGACCAGCTGAGCGTCGGTCTCGGCGACGGGCTCGCCACCGCCACAGGCGACCAGCGCAGCGAGGGGGGCAAGCGTCAGAAGGCGCGTAAGTCTCATTGTCTCGGATCCGGATGAATCAGGCGACGGGAACCGCTGATTGTACGAGCGACGCACCTTTCGGGCTACCGACGAGCCGACTCGGTGCCGGCCCGTCTCTTCGACCGCCCTTCTGCGCGTTGGGTCGGGAGGGAGCCCTTCCGCTCGTCTAGCCGAGCGTCGGTGCGAACGTCGGCGCGGCTCTCCGCATCGACGCCTGTTCGTACGCGTACGCCACCCGGATGAGGGTCGGCTCGCTCCACGCGCGCCCGAAGAATGAAACCCCCACTGGAAGACCTTCGACGAAACCCATGGGAACGCTGATGTCGGGGTACCCTGCGATGGCGGCGGGTCCGGCGCTGCCGCCACCCTGCAGGCGGTCACCCATGATGTGATCGGTCGGCCACGCCGGATCACGGGTCGGGGCGACGATCGCATCGAGATCGAACTCGTCCATCAGGCGGTCGATACCGTCTTCTCTCGTGTTCCGCTGGATCGTGCGCTTCGCCTCGAGATACTCCGGGTCGGTGAGGGGACCGCGGGCCTCGGCGTCGTAGAGGCGCTCTTGCCCGAAATAGGGCATCTCGAGCTCGGCGTTCTGTTCGTTGAACTCGATGATCTCCGCAAGTGTCTTCACGGGGGCGTCCTGGCCGAGGCTAGCGAGGTACGCGTTGAGATCGTGCTTGAACTCGTATTCAAGCAGAACGAGCGAGAGCGGATCGTTCCATGCGGACGCATTGAGGTTGGCAGGGTCCACGATCACGGCCCCGGCGTCCCGCATGACCGCCACGGCCTCGTCGAAAATGGCGAGCACGTCGGGATGGAAGTTCGGGAAGCTACGAGCCACGCCGATGCGCGCCCCACGAAGCCCACCCGCGTCGAGGAACTGCGTGTAGTCGGTATGGGCGTTGCCATCGCTAGCGGCGGTCGCCACGTCGCGCGGATCGACGCCCGTTAGCGGACCGAGAAGAATCGCGGCGTCGCGCACCGTACGCGCCATCGGGCCGGCGGAATCTTGGGAGTGGGAAATGGGGATGATTCCCGACCGACTCCAAAGTCCGACCGTGGGCTTGATGCCGACCACGCCGTTGATCGAGGACGGGCACATGATCGACCCGCCCGTCTCGGTCCCGATCGTGAGCGGCACCAGATTCGCCGAGACCGCCACCCCAGAGCCCGAGCTCGACCCGCACGGATTCCGGTTGAGAGCATACGGGTTCCGGCATTGACCCCCGCGGGCGCTCCATCCGCTACTGGCGTTGTAGCCGCGAAAATACGCCCACTCGCTCATGTTGGCCTTCGCGAGAATGATCGCCCCGGCCTCTCGGAGGCGCGCGGAGATGAAGGCGTCCTGTGCCGGAATCGATCCCTCGAGCGCGAGCGACCCGGCGGTCGTGGTCATCCCGTCGCTCGTATCGATGTTGTCCTTGATCGCGACCGGAATCCCGTGGAGCGGCCCCCTCGGCCCCGACTCCCGCCGCTCGGCGTCGAGCTCGTCGGCGATGCGAAGCGCGTCGGGATTGATCTCGATGATGGACCGTAGCTCCGGGCCCTGCCGGTCCATCTCTTCGATCCGCCCCAGGTAGAGCTCGGTGATCGAGCGGGCCGTGCGCTCCCCCGACTCCATGCTCGCCTGGAGCTCGCCGACGGTGACCTCGTCGAGCTCGAAAGCCCGAATCTGCAGGGGTCCTGCCTCCGACGAGTCACCAGACGGCGCTTCGGGCGCACAACCCGAGGCCCCGAGCGTCAAGCCCGCGCCACCTGCCGCCGCCGTGCCGAGGAATCTCCGTCGGTCCATTGGTCTTCTCCGTGAATGTCTCGCAGCCCGAGCCTTCGGACCCGCCCGCCCTGGACGACCCGCCCAAGGGCGTGGGTCAGTTGGTCAGGGGGTACATGTCCAGGGCGAGCCCGTCGAGGTACGCGATTCTCGCCGGGATGGCGTCGAGAATGAGGGCCTCGAGGAAGTCCGTGATTCGATCGGTCCGATACCGCGCGGCGATGTAGGGGACCATGCTCTCGGCGATGTCCTCACCGGTCGGACTGTCTTCGGCCAACTGCGAGATGAAGACGTCGTCCTCGACTTGAGCGGCCATCCATCCCGCCGCGTTCGCGTGCGCGGCATCGAGTGATGCATGCGCCGCCTGATGGATCAGCACCTCCTCGAGTACACCGGCGGCCTCGTATTCGTCGGCCAGCTCGGTGTGAATGAGGACGCTCTGGCCCACACCGTCGAAGAGCACGGCGCCCCGGTGAATCCAGACCGAGGCGACGTCGCGCCGCAGTGCGGTCGGCAGCCGCCCGATGCTCTCGGCGTACTTCTCGGCTACCGCCAGAGCTTCGGCCTCCGTGAACTCCGGGTTCACCTGAACCTCGACGGAAAGCCCGTCGTCGAAGGTCGCGTCGAACAGGTGCGCTTCGACCGTGACGAACCCGTCGGCACGCTGGTCGAACATCGACCGTTGTCCCGTGCCCGTGGGATCCACGGAGTCGAGTGTCGTGGGGTCGGCGTCTGTGACGATGTCCGGATCGATGAAGACCGTCGGGCCCAGCGGTGGCTGCCGCTCGACGGGTCCCACGGGATTGCTTCCGAAGCACCCTGCCAGAATTGTCGCCGCAAGCACTGCCAGGCACTCTCTCGCCAACTGCGGCCCCGGCCGCAACCGGACGATGGATCGAATGCTCATGGGTTCCTCTCCCCAGTGTACCCCGGCCCTCTCAGCACCACTCCGGGTCGATCGCCTGTCACCTCTCCATCTCGCACCACGGCCACTCCTCGTACAAAAACATGCGGAATCCCATCAGGATAACGATGGGGATCCTCAAATGTTGCACGGTCGACCACCGTCTCGGGATCGAAGACGACGAGATCCGCCACCAATCCCGGAGCGATTCGTCCGCGGTCACGGAACCCCAGGCGATCCGCCGGCGCCGAAGTCATGCGCCGAACCGCCTCGGCCATCGTGATCACTCCGAGCTCTCGCGCGTACCTGCCGAGGACTCGCGGATGGGTCCCGTACCCCCTGGGGTGGGGACTCGCGCGGCCGAAGGGGACGAGACTTCCGTCAGACCCGACCATTCCGAACTCCGACCGCATGAGCGTCTGGACGTCCGCCTCGTCGAACGCATGGAAGATGGCACTGCAGCCACCGGCCTGGTCGATCTCGAGAATCAGGTCCGCGATGGCGAGGGGGCTACCGTCGACGTCCCGCGACGCGAGAATGTGCGCCAGCGTCAGCCCCGCCATTTCGGGCGGAAAGCCCGTCGTGCCGTCGTCGAAGTCGCACGATACGAGCTGGATCTTCGAGGGGTCGTTCGCGAAGCGCATTTCGACCCACGTCGTGATGTCGTCCACGATGCGGGCCCGGGTGGTCGCGTCGGCGAGACGCTCGGCGAGACGGTCTCCCTCTTGGGCCCACCGCGGGATAATGGCGGACAGCCCCGTCGAGGAGGCGGTATACGGGTATTGATCGAAGGTGACATCGACGCCCTCCGCACGGGCGTCAGCGATGAGCGCCAGGGACTCGTCCGCGCGTCCGAAGTTGCGCCACGCACCGATCTTGTGGTGCGTCATCTGGACCGGAATGCCCGCCTCGCGCCCGATCCTGATCGTCTCTCGCACCGAATCGAAGACGCCGTCCCCCTCGTTCCGCATGTGCGAGATGTAGATCCCCCCGTGACCGGCGGCGACGCGGGCAAGCTCGATGACCTCATCGGTCGCGGCGAAGCTGCCGGGCAGGTAGAACAGCCCGGTCGACAGCCCGAGCGCGCCATCCTGCATCGCCCCGCCGACGAGGCGCCTCATCTGGTCGAGCTCCGCGTCGGTCGGCGCCCGGTCCTCGCTACCGAGAACCTCCCTTCGGATGGAGCCGTGCCCCACGAACAGCGCAAAGTTCGGGGCCGTTCCACCACTGGCAGCAAGGGAATCCAGCCACGAACCGATCGCGAGCGGGGACGAGCCGTCGTTGCCCTCGACGAGTGTGGTCACGCCTTGACGAATGAAATTGTGTGCGGTGGGCAGCTCGAAGATTCGGCCGCGTGAGTGCGTGTGCGGATCGATGAAGCCGGGCGCGACGACATGGTCCTGCACATCGAGCCGCTCCGTGGCCGATCGGCCGGCGAGATCGCCGATGCCGCTGATACGGCCATCCCTGACACCGACATCGGCCACATAGCCCTCGGCACCCGTCCCGTCGAGGACGATGCCCCGTTCCAGCACCAGGTCGAAGTCCGGTCGGCACGACGCGACGCTCACTCCCAGCGCGATGACGAGCGCTCCGTGAGCGACCCGCCCACGGCACATTCTTGTCTCCATGACCACCTCCGAAGGGCCTAGACGTTACTCGGAGGCCGGGTCCGTCGCTACGCGCCCCCCAGAAGAAGCAGCACGACCGCGATCGTGAGGATCGATCCGAGGGTGCTGACGAGCACCGTCCGCGCCGCCACCCTGGGCGCGGCCTCGTAGCGGGCACCGAACAGATAGACGTTCACGGCGCTCGGCATGGCCGCGAGCAGGACCGCCACCGAGACGGCGATCCCGCTCAAGCCGAGCACGGGAACCGCAATCAGCCAGACCAGGAAGGGATGCACGAGGAGCTTGAGTCCCGTCAACGTCAACGCTGACGGTACGTCGCCTGCGAGCGGATAGTTGGCCAGCGAAGCGCCCATGGCGAAGAGCGCGCACGGGACCGCAGCGGCGCCCAGAAACTCCAGCATCGCTTCCACGCCGACCCATAGATCGACCCTGCCCACGTTCACCAGCGCGCCGACGAGAATCCCCAGAATGATGGGATTGCGTAGGACGTCGGCGGCGAGGCCGGCTACCCTCCGGCCGAGAGACTGGTCACCGCCGTCGCCCGCCTGAATCAAGAGGACCGTGATCGGCATGAACGTGGCCGAGTGAAAGCCGATGATGACCAGCATCGGAAGCGACGCCTCGGGTCCCAACGCCGTGAGCACGATCGGGATGCCCATGAGCACCAGGTTCGAAAACGCGGCGCCCATCCCGAAGATCGCCTGCTCTCGGAGGGGTCGAGCGAAGAGCAGCCAACCCGAGGCGAGCCCGAGCCCATAGACGACGAAAGACGACGCGTAGAACGCGATGAGAAAGCCCCAGTTCTGATCCGGCGCGATCTCCAGACGTGCCATGCTGGTGAGCAGCAACGCCGGGATCGAGAAATTGAAGACGAAGGCCACCAGGCCCTTCGCCCCCGCTTCCTCGATGAGTCGAACCCGCGAAGCAGCATAGCCGAGCGCCATGAGCCCGAAGATCGGAGCCATCGTCTGAAGGAGCGTATTCACCGCGTTTCGTGCCGCCTTGTCATACGAATCCGGCCGTCGGGTCACTCACACACGAAAACACCCTACTGCCAGACCAAACAGGCCGGAGGAACCAAGCCATGAGCAGGAACTCCCGAACCCGGGCAGCGGCCGTCGTCGCGCTGGCGCTCGCCAGCGCCGCGTGCGATACCGGCACGGTGCCCGACATTCCGCAGGAATTCGACGCCCAAGCGGCGATTCAGGACTACCAAGCCATGGAGAGCGTGCTGCAGTCCGACGACCTCTCATCCTTCCACGCACTCGGAGCCCGGACACCCTTTGGGTCGGCTCCGGCCGCGATCGGCGCCATCGGGGACATGCAGTCCTTCGGGACCGCCGACGGTGGGCGGGCGTACGCGGGCCGCTTGGCTCGCCGCATGCTGTCGGCGAGGACCGAAACGTCCGACGGACCGGCGGCCGGCCCGATCATCTCCGGCTGGCACCGCGGTTCGACGTTCGTCTACGACCCCGAGGTCGATGAATATCGGCCAGACCTGACACTGGAGGGAGCGCCCGAGACGGGCGTGCGCTTCATCCTTTACGAGGTGGACGAGGAGGGTACGCCCATTCTCGATGCGAAGGTCGGATACGCCGACCTCATAGACGAAGGTGACGGCAGCGTCGAAGACATCGTGCTGCGACTCCAGGTCGTGCTGAATGGTGTGACGCGCCTCGAGTACCGGATCACGTTGGACCACGACGCCACCAGCGGCGCCCTGACCGTCGACGGATTCCTGGTAGGCGAAGAAGCGACGCTCGACTTCGCGGTCTCCCTCGCCGCGAGCAACGTGGACGGTGTGGAGCAGGGCGAGCTCACGTTCGACTTCGGCGTCGAAGAGCGGGGTTTCTCCGTCGTCGGACGTGTGAGCGGCATCGAAGAGAACGACGACGGATCCGGCTCGGTCGAACTCGACATCCGGCACGGGAACCATCGTCTCCAGGTCTCGGTGACCAGCGAGAACGGGGTGCTGGACGGGACCGTGAGCCTGAATGGAGAGGCGTTCGCCACGATCACGGGACCGGCCGAGGATCCCGTCATCGCGGACGCCGGCGGCGAGCCGCTGACGCTCAGCGAGCTCCAGGCGCTGCACCGTGCCGTCCACGTCGTCGGACATGTCTTCAAATTCGTCGAGGACGTGCTCGACCCGGTGGACGAGATCGTCCTCCTCGGATTCATCCTCTAGGGTGAACGGAAAAGGCCCACGGACGGTTTCTCCGGGGCTATGATTCCAGGGTCGCGGCCTCCGGGTCGCGACCCCGGAATCGTCGTATGCAGACCCATGCCAACGAACTGACAGTCGAGAACCATCATGCGCAGCTTCCAACGCACCGCCCTCATGGCCGCCGCAGCGTTCGGCGTTTGGACGACCTCGGCCGCGGCCCAGGAATCGACGACCCGAGGCTTCACCATCGGAGCCCATCTAGGAGGGGCATCGCTGACGATCCAGGATCAGGATCGAAACGACGCAGGCGGTGGCGGACTGACCATCGGCTATGGGGTGAACCGGAACATCACCCTGTTGGCACAGCTCGACGGTGCCCAGTTCGACGAACAGAGCACGGGCACGGTCGAAGGCGATTGGACCCTGGGTCATGTCGATCTCGGCGTGCGTTACTACTTCGCCAACTCGCTGCGAAGCTGGGTGCCCTACCTTCAGGCCGCGTTCACCTTCCGCGCCGTGGGCGTGAAGGACCCCATTGTCGGCGGCATTCAGAGAGACGAGGTGTCGATCTCGGGTGGCGGCCTGACGCTGGGCGGCGGATTGCACTACTACGTCTCCCAGGGCTTCGCGCTCGACGCACAGCTGGCGTGGACCGGGGGAGAGTTCACAACGCTGCGCGTGGACAACACGTCTCAGAGCGGCTTCGACGTCGACGCGACTTCGGGGCGGTTCAACCTCGGAATCGTCTGGTGGCCGTAGGAAGCAGCTCGGCCGTCCCCGACTGAGGGTCGATCAGCGGCGCATCATCCCCCGCGTGCCTGCCTACGGAGCTCTTCGAGGCGGGCCTGTTGCTCGGGTCGAAGCAGGTTCTTGATGCGCACGAGCATCTCGAGGTGAGCCTGCTTGATTTCCTTCTCCCTATCGAGCACCGCGTCCATCTGATCGAGTGCGCGATCGAGATCCACCCGCGGCCTTCCCATGATCGCCGCGAGCTCCTCGACCTCGGAGCTGAGTTCCCACTGGAGGCTCAGCACACGGCCCTGTAGGTCCGATATGAGACGCGTGATCTCGCCTCGTTGAGCTTCGTCGAGACCGATCGCCCGGCGGTGCTGCATGATGAGCTCCGGAGGAAACAGCGTCGCGAAGAGAGGATCACTCTGGACCGTGGGCTGCTCTTCCTGCCCCGTGAGCGACCGACCGTGACCGTCAACCGCCAGGAGCGTCGCGACCGTGGTCGCGCCGAGCACCACCCCGCGAGATATCCGCCTCCACCCGCACGTCACTCGGTTCAGCCTCATGAGTCTCTTCCTTCGGGGGTGCCCGTTTCGGGGAACGTCAGGCCTGGCAGCGACCCGCCGATCGACGGGACCGCCCCCAGGTCCACGCCGGGGATCTCCATCAGCGACGCGGTCGGGGAGCGAAGCGTGGTCGCGGCGGTACGTGCATAGTCGGCGACCAACCGCTCGAACTCCGCGTCGGCGTCCGTCCGCGGGCCACCCACGAGGAAAAGACCGACCGCGGCCGCGGCCGCTGCCAGAGGAACCCAGGCCCGAGAGCGTATCGCCCATGCTTTGCGTGGACGCAGCACGCGCTCACCCTCCGCGCGGCCGGCAGCCGCTTCGACTTTCGCCCGGCGCAACATCGCGTCGAAGTCCGGCACGCGACCCGACGTCCGCACGTCGTCGCGGAGCGCCGTGAGGTCGGACCTGAGATCGTCGTCGTCGTGTCTGTGGATCATCGAGCACCTCCACCCGAGGCCCCTTCGGAAAGCAACTGCCGGAGCTTCTTCTTGGCCCGGTCATAATGTACCCGGGCCGAACCGATCGATACCGCCATCACGTCCGCAGCCTCCCGTATGGTCATGTCTTCATAGAACACCAGATGCAGCACTTCGCGCTGCCGTTCGGGCAGCGTCTCCACGGCCGAACGGACGATGCGTGCCCGCTCGGCTCGTTCGGCCGGATCCTCGGGGCGGAGTACCGCCGCATCGGCGTGCCCCACGTCCGTGGCGAACCGATCTTCTTTCTTTCGCAGTGAGCGGATCCGTCGCCGTTGCTCGGACGCGGTCAACCGAATGACACCGAAGAGCCACGTCCGGAAGGCCGAGCGCCCGTCGAAGCGGGCGCGACCCGAGATCACCTTCACGTACGTGCTCTGCAACACGTCCTCCGCATCGGCCTCGTTCCAGCCACAGCACGAGCAAGCCCAGCCGAAGCTGGCCTCGTGCAACTCGCCGAGCCGCGCTTCCAGCTCCTCGTTGTCGGGTACGGAACGTTCCATCAAGACGTGGCTGGAGAACCCTTGGCTCGTGTATGGGTGACGCCAACGTCCAAGCTATATGACCGGGTCGGGCTTTCGCCCCCCTCCGACGCGTCGCCCCCCGAGCGCGGGCTCCCTCATTGACCGTCCTCCCACCCGGCACGTACGATGACCGATTGGACCCTCAGCGGAGCAGATTCGTGAGCGAGACTGACCGCCCCACGACCACCGTTCTCCTGCCCGAATCGGCGGGCGGATGGTCTCGGCGAGACTTCATCAAGGGCGTGATCGCCTCGACGGTCACGGTCTCCGGCGTGTCTTATTTCGGCGCCGGGTGCGCGTCGCCACTGCCGGCACAAACCGGCGGAGTGGAGCGACTCGTGTCGCTGAGTGTGAACGGGCAGACACGTAGGGTCGACGTGGCACCGAACGAGACGTTGGCCACTACGCTCCGCTACAAGCTGGGGCTGACCGGCACGAAGATCGGATGCAACCGGGCCGAATGCGGGGCGTGCACGGTCCTCATCGGGGACGTGAACCACTACGCCTGTTCGACGCTCACGCATCGCGTCCGCGACCGAGAGATCACGACGGTCGAAGGTCTCGAGAGCGGAGACGGCACCTTACACCCGGTACAGCAGGCCTTCATCGACGAGCTCGGACCCCAGTGCGGCTTCTGCACGCCGGGCCAGGTCATGTCGGCGGTGGCGCTGCTGCGCGCCAATCCGAATCCGACGCGGAAGGAGGCCCAGGCCGCCATGTCGGGCAACCTCTGCCGATGCGGCGCATACGACCATTACCTCAACGGCGTCATGCGCGCCGCGCAGGAGGTGTGACGTGGCCGAGCTGATCGGGAAGGACTTCACCCCGGAGGACCTTCGCGCCAAGGTGACCGGCGCGGCCAAATACGCCGAGGACTTCCGAAGGGATGGCATGCTCTTCTGCCGCCTTCTCAAGAGCCCCATGCCTCATGCGGTTGTAAGGAGCATCGACGCGCGCAGGGCCCTGGCGATGGACGGCGTCGTCGCCATCCTGACCGCCGACGAGGTGCCGCCCCAGCCGGCCCCGGGCAACAATATCCTGACGAACGAGCCCCACTTCGTCGGGGAGCCCATCCTGGCCGTCGCCGCCGTCGACGAGGAGACGGCCGAGGCGGCGATCGAAGCGATCGAGCTCGACCTCGAGCCGCGCGCCTTCTGCACCGACCCACTCACCAGCTTGCGCCCGAGCGGGCCGAACGCGCGGACCGCCGGAAACACGTTCTCGCGGGAGGACGGCGTTCACGCACACAAGTGGACCTCGGCCGACTTCCGAGAAGCGGACGAGGGTCGCATGCCGATGGGTGAGCCCACCATGGAGTGGTCCTACGGCGACTTGGAGGCCGGCTTCGCGGATGCTGCGCTGGTTCTGGACGAGTCTTTCGTGACCGCGAGCCACGCCCACCATTCGATGGAGCCGCGCACGGCGTTCGCGTACTGGGAGAACGGGAAGTGCTTCCTGCACGGATCCGGACAGAGCCAGGCGTTCATGGTGCCGGGCCTGGCGGCGTTCATCGGGATTCCGCCGCAGGATCTCGTCTTCGTCGCGGAGTTCTGCGGCGGTGGTTTCGGCTCCAAAGGCGGAGCCTACCCGGTCATGACGATCCCGGCACACATGTCGAAGAAGACGGGACGACCGGTTCTCATGCGCATCAGTCGAGCGGAGGAGTACTTCCTCGGAGCGGCGCGGTGCGGCTTCCAAGGCCGCGTCCGCATGGGGTTCCGAGCGGATGGCCGGCTCATGGCGTGCGACCTCTACATCGTCCAGGACAACGGGCCGAACACCGGCTTCGGCGACCTGGGCAGCGGGGCGAGCGCGGTCTCGCTCGTCTACACACCGGAGGCGATGCGATTCAGGGGCGTCTCGGTGCTGACCAACACGCCCCCCAGGAGCGCGCAACGGGGTCCTGGGCAGAACCAGATCGCGTGTGCCATCGAGCCCCTTCTCGACAAGGCCGCGCGCGAGCTGAGCCTCGACCAAGTGGAGATCCGACGGATCAACGCGCCCGACAGCGAGAGTCTGTACGGAGGTGGTCGAAGCGGCGTCACGAGCGCCCACCTGCGCGAGGCGCTCGACCTCGGCGCGGAGCGCTTCGATTGGACGACCCGGCGAGCGCGCAGCGGCCAGAGGCAAGGGCCAAAGGTGCGTGGCGTCGGCGTGGGGCAAGCCTTCCACTCCGCGGGTTCGAGTGGCTTCGACGGCCTCGTGCGCATCACGCCGGACGGGATGCTGCACATCCACACCGGTGTCGGCAATCTGGGGACCTATTCGTATGCCGGTACGGCGCGGGCCGCCGCCGAGGTCCTCGGATACGACTGGGATCGTTGCGTCCTCCACCGAGGCGACTCCCGACGGCATCTGCCGTGGAATCTGGGACAATTCGGAAGCAACACCTCGTTCACCATGTCCCGGAGCAACTACGCGGCCGGTATGGACGCGCTCCGGAAGCTCCAGCAGATCGCGTCCATCCGCCTCGGGGGGAGCGCCGACGACTACCAGCCCCGAAACGAGGCAATGGTGCATCGCGCCGACCCGTCTCGACGGATGACGTTCGCTCGAGCGGCCGAGTGGGCCGTCGAGATGGGTGGGCCATACAGCGGGCAGAACCTGCCCGACGACATCAACGACATGACCCGGCGATCGGCCGAGGCCTTGGCCGGTACCGGACTCATGGGCGTCGCCCGCGACGGGCAACATGAAGGAACCGTGCCGGCGCTCGCCGCAGGCTTCATCGAGATCGAACTCGACGTGGAAACCGGTCGGGTCGAGATCCTCGACTACCTGGGCGTGGCGGACTGCGGCACCGTAATCCACCCGCAGGGCCTCGCCGCCCAGGTGCGCGGCGGCGCGGTCATGGGGTTCGGCATGGCGCTCACGGAGCGTCACGTGTACGACGCGCGCTGGGGGCTCCCGGGGGCCGTGGGGCTCCACCATGCGAAGCCGCCGTCGTACTTGGACGTGCCGATCGAGATGGACTGGGCGGCCGTCGACATCGCCGATCCGCAGAACCCCGTCGGAGCGAAAGGCATTGGAGAGCCACTCATGGGATGCGCGGCGTCCGCGCTCCTTTGTGCGATCTCGGACGCCCTCGGGGGGCACTACTTCTGTCGCAATCCCGTGGTCGCCGACATGATCGTCAACGCCGCCTCGGAGCGACCGCAGTCGACCCGACCCCTCGCCACCAACACGCAGTAGGAGAAGCCCATGAGCGACGCGATGACGGGCTTCGAGCTCTACCAACCCACGGATGTCGAACAAGCGGTCGACTTGATCGGCCGGTACGGGTCACGTGGGTGGATCCTGACGGGCGGCTACGACAGCCTGGACTGGTTCAAGGATCGCGTGAAGGCCCCCCAGGCGGTGATCGACATCCAAGGCGTGGCGGAACTGCGGGGTGTACGTCCCACCGACGGCGGTGGAATCGAGATCGGCGCGCTCACGACCCTCACCGAGGTCACGACCAGCCCGACGGTCCGGGACCGCTTCAGACTTCTCGCGGACGCGGCCGGCGAGGTCGCCAGCCCGCAGATCCGCAATGCCGGGACACTCGGCGGCAACCTCTGCCAGGACACTCGCTGCTGGTACTACCGCTACGGCGTGGACTGTTACCGGGCCGGCGGCAATACCTGTTACGCGGCCGCGCCCGACGCTCAGAACCGGGAGCACGCCATCTTCGGTGCGAGCCGCTGCGTAGCCGTGTCTCCGTCCGACACCGCACCGGCCCTCGTGGCACTCGACGCGGAGATGGTCGTGCTCGGAGCCGGAGGCGAACGAGTGATCCGGGCGGAGGACTTCTTCATGGAACCGGCGGTCGACATCACACGCATGACCGTTCTCGAGCCCGACGAGCTCCTGGTGTCCGTCCGGATTCCATCCACATGGGCCGACGCACACTTCTACTTCGAGAAGGTGGCGGACCGAAACAGCTGGGACTTCGCGCTCGCGAGCATCGCGGCCGCGTTCAAGACCGATGGCGTGCGTGTCGAGGACGCCCGCATCGCGTTCGGCGCAGTCCAATGCACTCCGCGCCGCATGACTCGCGTAGAGGAGTGGCTGCGCGGACGCGCTCTGACCCCGGAAGGCGTCGATGCAGCGGCGGCACTCGCGTCGAAGGGGGCGCAGCCGCTCGCGTACAACGAGTACAAGATCCCGCTCGTCCAGAACCTGGTGAAGCGCGCGCTGAGAAGCGTCTAGAGCGGGCGCCGCGCCGGCGGCAATTGGCGTTCTGGCAGATTCGCGGTCGAGTCGCGGCGCGCTCGGAGAGGGTCACCACCGCCTCGTCCCTTGGTCGCACGCGGGTCCCCTCGTACGTTGGCGTCCCCATGCCAACTACTGCGTCGCGGGCCCTCGAAGCCCGGCGCCCAGGACCCATCCAGCAGCAGGCGACACCATGACGACCGACCCGAATCACTCGAGAAACCGCTACCTCGCACGCGGGCTGACCATAGCCCTGCTCACAGCCTCCGCGATCACGCTCGGCCTCGTCCCCGCGTCCGCTCAGGACCCCATCCCGAGCATCACGGAGCGAACCGCCGGCATGCAGGCCATCGAAGGCTTCTTCGACCTCTATTGGGACGCGGGCTCCGGGTCGCTGTTTTGGGAGATCCCTGCGCTCGACACCGAGTTCCTCTACCAGATCTCGATGGGCTCGGGCTTGGGCAGCAATCCCGTCGGCATCGATCGGGGCCAGCTCCGAGGAACGCATGTGCTCGCGGCCCGACGCGTCGGGCCGCGGGTCCTCTTGGTCGAGCCGAATTACCGCTTCGTCGCTCGCAGCGACAATCCCACGGAGGTCCAGGCGGTTCGCGACGCATTCGCACCGTCGGTGCACTGGGGCTTCGACATCGAGGCCGCGACCGGCGGGCGGGTGCTGGTCGACGCGACGGAGTTCTTCCTCCGAGACGCGCGGGGTGTCATCCAGACGCTCGCGGCTCGTGGCCAGGGCAGCTATTCACTCGACGAGGACCGCAGCGCGATCCACCTCCCTGCCACCCGCTCCTTCCCGGAGAACACCGAAGTGGAGGCGATGCTGACCTTCACCTCGAACAACCCGGGTGGGCTGGTCAACGGCGTCGCGGCTTCGGGTGAGGCGATTACCCTTCGGCTCCATCACTCCTTCATACAGCTCCCGGGACCGGGCTTCGAGACCCGGATCGCAGATCCGCGCGTCGGGGTGAACGGACCGACCGTGTACGACTACGCCACGCCGATCGACGACGACATGCGCGTCCGGCTCTCTGCGCGTCACCGCATCGAGCGCACCAACCCGAATGCCGACCGGTCACCCGCGGTCGAACCGATCGTCTACTACGTCGATCCCGGCACGCCCGAGCCCGTGCGCTCGGCCCTCGTCGAAGGCGCGGCGTGGTGGAACGACGCTTTCGAGGCGGCGGGGTTCGTGGATGGATTCCAGGTCGAGGTCCTCCCGGAGGGCATCGACCCGCAGGACATTCGCTACAACATG
>JAOTVL010000217.1 GCA_029863525.1 Gemmatimonadota bacterium | reverse complement strand
GCGACACACCCGGCCGGACCGGGTCGGGCGAGACCGGAAAGACCGGAAGATCGCGGGTGCGACTCACCGACCGCCCCGGGTCCCCGGCTCCATCACGAGCGCGCCCTCGGGCGGAGTGAAGGTGAACCACTCGATCCCCACGTCGGCACCGAACACCACGTCGGCCAACGTGATCGTGCGGACGTTGCCGTTTTCCTCCTCGAGTCGAAGCCGTCGGAGTACCGGCGCGCCGTCGTCGATCCAGAGAACCGCGGCCCGGTAGCTCGCGGGCCCCTTCGGCCTCATCCGGATACGATGAGTGGCGCGGCCGTCCAGCATCTCCTCGGCCTCGTAGGCCACGTCGTACTTGGACGACGGGTCGACAAGGAACTCGCGGTGGAAATCCCGGCCGCCGGCGCTCCGCTCCGCGGTCGTCTTGAGGACGGTCTTCGCATCGTTGCTCGGGAAGTACACCCAGGCAAAGTCTCCGTCCACCACGATCAGATCGCCGGCTGGGTCGGCGAATCGCATCGCGAAGAGGTTGGGGCGACCCGTGCAGAGGCGACCGGTGCCCGTGCGCTCGCTTCCCAGGAGCGGAACCTCGAGGCGCTGCGTGAAGTCCGCGCAGACGGTCTCCACAGAGGCGTAGCGGTCGCCTGCGCGCTCGATGACCGAGAGCCCGCGATCTTGGGCAGCGCTCGGAACGGCGTGCAGGAGGAGGAGCGCAACGACCGCTCCGCCGAGGCCACCGGAACGGAGCGCCTGGGCCGCCGAGGAAGGCGCCGACCGGGGCCGGAAACAACGCAAGGCCGGCATGGGCGTGTCTTTCACGTCGATGTTCATGGGCCTACCCCACCCCACAGATGTCGTCGAGCTCGTCGTAGGTGACGAGTACCTCTCTGCCCTTCGATCCCTCCGAAGGGCCGAGGACTCCCGCGTCGTGCAGCTGGTCGACGATCCGCGCCGCCCGGCCGTATCCGATGCTCAACCGGCGCTGAAGCAAAGACGTCGATCCGCCGCCATGTTGAATGCACACCTCCGCCGCGGCCCGGAACAGCTCGTCCCAATCGCCGGCGATCTCCTCGATCACCGCTGAGGCGTCTTCCAGCTCCTGGCTCCGAAGCTCCTCGAGGATGTCGGGCTCTTCGATCGACGCCTCTTGCTTGCCCGCCTCGTGCGCGTGCCGCTCCAGGAGCTCCACGTACCAACCCATCAGCCGCTCGGTGTCCTCGGTCGGCAGATACGCGCCTTGGATGCGCACGGGGGTGCTCCCACCGGGGGGCAAGAAGAGCATGTCCCCGTTGCCGAGCAACGCGTCGGCGCCGTTCTGGTCGAGAATCGTGCGCGAGTCCGTCTTCGAGGCCACACGGAAAGCGATTCGGGTGGGGAAGTTCGCCTTGATGAGCCCGGTGATGACGTTCACCGACGGGCGCTGCGTCGCGACGATGAGGTGGATGCCTATCGCACGCGCCTTCTGCGCGAGTTGGGTGAGCGGTTTTTCCACTTCCGACTGGACCGTCATCATGAGGTCCGCCAGCTCGTCGACCACCACGACGATATAGGGCAGAATGCCGTCGTCGTAGATCCACCGATTCTCATCTCCTTCGGGGCCCCGGGGCACGGCGCGCTTCATGACCTGCCCCGAGTGCACCTTCTTGTTGAACTCCTGGATCGAGCGAACGGTGTTCGCCTTCAGGAGCACGTACCGGCGCTCCATCTCCAGGACCGCCCACTTGAGTACACCGGCCGCGTCGCGAGGATCGGTGATGACGTTGTGGCGCAGGTGCGGGAGTCTGGAGTAGACCGACAGCTCCACCATCTTGGGATCGATCATCAGGAGTCGGAGCGTCTCCGGGGTGTGCCGGTACACGAGACTGGTGATGATCGTGTTGAGGCACACCGACTTGCCCGAGCCGGTCGCGCCCGCGATCAGAACGTGCGGCATCTTCTCGAGCGCCGAGACGTACGGCTTTCCGTTGAGATCCTTGCCCAACGCCAGAGGCAATGTGCCGCCCGCGCGATGGAACTCGCGACTCTCGAGAATCTCGCGCAGGTTGACGATCTCCGGCGTGGGATTCGGGATCTCCACGCCCACCGCACCCTTCCCCGGGATGGGCGCCACGATCCGGATCGTCCGCGCCTTCATGGCAAGCGCCAGATCGGCGTCGAGGTTTGCGATGCGGTTCACCTTCACGCCAGGCGCCGGCACGACCTCGAATTGGGTCACCATGGGCCCAGTGGTTCGCCCCCTGAGGGTGCTTTCGATGTTGAACGTGCGCAGCTTCTCGACCAAGACCTCCCCTAGCTTGTCGAGCTGCCGTTCCATGCTCGCCCGGTCGGGCGCCTCGGGGGCGCTGAGCAAATCGACCGGCGGTACCTCGTGCTCGATGCCGCTGTCGGCATTGGGGTCCGCGAGCTCGTCCTCATGCGCCTCGCTGCCTTCCGGCCCCTCACCGCCGTCGTACGAACCGGACCCCGCCATG
>JAOTVL010000118.1 GCA_029863525.1 Gemmatimonadota bacterium | reverse complement strand
CGCGTTCATCGTGGGCTGGCTCCTGCTCGCCTGGTCCGCCTTTCGGTCGTGACCCAGCTGGCTCGGGCCCGAGAGCTCGTCGCCGCAGCCGAGCGGATCGTAGTTCTCACCGGCGCTGGCGTTTCGGCCGAGTCCGGCGTGCCCACGTTCCGAGGCGCGGGGGGCTTGTGGAAGTCGCGGCGACCCGAGGAGCTCGCCACACCAGGAGCATTTCGGCGGGATCCGACGACCGTGTGGGAGTGGTACGGCTGGCGTCGATCCCTCCTGGCCGACTGCGCGCCCAACCCCGCGCACCTAGGGCTCGCCCGGTTGGCGCTGGCTGGATCCAGGCACGTCACGATCGTCACGCAAAACGTCGACGGCCTCCACCATCGGGCCGCGCGTACCGTCGCCGAGGACCGGGGCGTCTCGGCCGGCCCCGCGTACCCACTCGAGGTGCACGGCGCGATCCACCGAGACCGGTGCTCGGCGTGCGCCGCGCTCGACGAGAGCCCTCCTCCGGTCGATGCCACGTCGCCGGATCGCCTTCCGCGCTGCCCGGCGTGTGGCGCACTCATGCGACCCGACGTGGTCTGGTTCGGGGAGATGCTCGATCCGGACATCATCGCGGCGGCGACGGGCGCGGCGCGCGACGCCGACGTCTGCTTGGTGGTTGGCACGAGCGCGGTGGTCTATCCGGCAGCCTCGATCCCGGAGATCACACACCAGAGCGGCGGACACGTCATCGAGCTCAACCTCGAGCCGACCCCCGTCTCACGGTATGCCTCGGTGAGCCTGTGCGGGCAGGCCGGAACACTGGTGCCCGACGTCCTCGATTCGAAAGATTGAAAGGATCAGGCTTGGGGACCCGACGGAAGAAGCGCATCGGGCTCTCTGAGACGCCCCGTTCGCGAGCTCCGCCCTCGGTGGGCGTATCGACCCCGACTCGACCCTCTCGCCGGCCGTGCACATGACCGTTCGTCGTCCGATCCTCGCTCCACGCGCTCCAGGCGCTGTCCTCGCCGTTCTCGGCGTCTTCCTGCTCGGCGCCGCCGCATGCAGCAACGGCTCCACCTCCCTCGATAACGTCGCCAGCGTTCGGGTCACCCCGTCCAGCCCGTCGATCGACGTCGGCCTCACCGTGCAGTTCACCGCCGAGGCGCTCGACGCCGGCGGGAACGTGATCCCCGGGATCTCGTTCGAGTGGTCGTCGAGCCGCACGGATATCGTGACCGTGGACCAGAACGGGCTCGCGTCGGCGCTCGCGGTCGGGACCTCGGCGATCACGGCGAGCGCGGGTGGAGGGACTCCGGGATCGCAAGTGCTCGTGGTGGAGGCGAGCGAATGCGTGGATCGGGTCGACGTGGCTCTCGAGGTCGGACAACATCAGAGGTACGACGGGGACACCTGCCTCTTCCTGCCGTCAGGGAGCGTAGGCGATCGATACCGCATCGCGGTCACGCGGCCGACGTTGATCGAGGACCCCGCGGACGTCCCCAACGTTTGGCTCGAGATCAATCCCGTGATCGCTGCGACGACGGCGCAGACCGCGCGCGAGGTCGGAGCTCAGCCTATCGTGGGAGCGTTCGCCGTCGCGCCTCCATCGTACTCGACGAGAAGCCTCGGATTCGAGCTTTCCGACCGCATCGACGGAGCGCGCTTCGTCGACGATCACAGGATCAAGGAACGCACACGCCGGTTCCACCTCGACCTGAGGCAGCGAGAGATCGACGCCGGGCTGCGCGTGGCTCCGCTGCTCCCGACGCTGTCCGCCCGAGCCGCGTCGCCACCGTCGCCCACGGGTCCAGCGCTCGCCGATCCGCCGGCTCGTGAAGACCTGTTCCTCGTCATCGACACCAGCTGTCCCGTGACCGCGACACGCACGCCGATGACCCTCGTCAACTTCAACGACGACGTCGCGATCTACCAGGACGACGATTCGTACGCGTCGAGTCCGCTGAGCGTAACCGCGACGACGCAGATGCTCGACTACTACGCAGCGTACGTGAGGGACTTCATCGAGACCTACTGGGGCGCCACGCCGGACATCGACGGGAACGGACGGATCCTGCTCGCGACGTCCGACGCGCTGCCGGACTCCGCAGCGGCCGCGGTCTTCTCGGGTGACTTTCGCACGACGGCGCAGTGCGCGAGCTCCAACGAGGGCGAGATCATGTACTTCTCGTCCGAGGTCATCAACGACCTGGACGGCTCAAGCCCGAGCTACCTGGCGCTCAGCGTGATGGCGCACGAGGTCAAGCACATCACCTCGCTCTACAACAGCACGCTGCGCGGCGCGTTCCACAGCATCTGGATCGAGGAAGGCACCGCCGAGATCTCGCAGACGATGTCGTCCAGGATCGCCTGGGAAGCGGTCGGGGGGCCGGCGGTCGGGTCGGAGCTCAACGGGAACGACATCATCGACTGGAACCGGTCGAACGGCGGGATCGGCCCCGAGGCGTGGGGCGTCGTTTCACAGATCGCGGACGTGGTCGCCCAGCTGTCGACCCAGCCGAACAGCCTGGTGACGAACCCCGTCGGCGCCGCGGCTTTCCACACGTTCTATGCGGGTGGCTGGCACTGGCACCGCTTCATCGGCGACGCCTTCGGGAACGCGTCGACGCCGCTCGCGGACGGTCCGCTCTTCGCCGAGATGACCGACGATCAGACACCGGCTGGGACCGGGGCACTGCTCGCGGTCACGGGTCGCACCTTCGACCAGCTCTTCGAGGATCTCGTCGTGGCGATGAGCTTCCACGACGCCGGCCCGACACCGGCTCGCGGGTTCACGACGTGGGACCTGAACACGGCCGGCGCGATCTTCGCCAACCCGCCCGAGGTGGCTCCGCCGCATCGTTACCCGTGGCCCATAACGACGGACGTCCCCTCGGACCCCAACGTGGAGGGGAACCCGAGCCGCCCGTTCTCGCGCGGCGTCTATTCCTGCCCGCCCCGCCTCGTCGGTGGCGCCTACCGGCTGGCCTCGGAGTCGGACCGGTGCCCCATGGGACCGTCGGGCATCCGGTTGCACGACTTCGTGTCCGGCGGTGAGGGCGCGGGCGCGCAGGTGCAGGTATTCGGAGCCGGGCGTGGGACTCTGATCGTCACGCGCATCAACTGAGCCCCCCGCGCAGCACCTCGACGAGCGCAGCGCGGGCCACGTTTCCTCCGCTGAGCAGGACGACGATCGGGCCGGGCGGCAGCTCGACGTCCGACCACGCGTCGCCGAGGAGCGAAGCGAGCGCTACCGCGCCCCCGCCCTCCACGACCAGCCGGAGCGACTCGACGGCGTAGCGCATCGCCTCGGCGATCTCGCCTTCGGTCACCGTGGCGTGCTCCGACACGAGGTCGCGGACCAGCTCGAACGAATGGGCGTTGTCGAGACCGATTCCGCCGGCCAGAGCATTGGCGAGCGTCTCTTCTTCGGCGAGCTCCACCGGCCGGCCGGCCCGCACGCTCGCGAGCATGACGGCCGCCCGCTCGGCCGAGGCCGCAAGGCAGAGGGGCCCAGCGTCACCGAACCGCGCCTTCAGGGACGCCGCGATCCCGCCGATCAACCCCCCACCGGACAGGGGGACCACGAACGCGGCCGGTGCCTCGGGCAGCTGGGCGAGCACTTCGTCGGCGAGCGTGCCCTGCCCCGCGATGACCCACGGGTCGTCGTACGCGGAAACGTAGGTGAGGCCCTCATGGGCGGCACGCTCCAGCGCCGCGGCCTCGGCTTCGTCGAACGTCGAGCCGGCACGCACCGCGTCGGCGCCGGCGGCCTGGATCCCCTCCAGCTTCACCGGATCGACCCACTCCGGCACGAACACCTGCGCGGGAATCCCGAGTCTGCCGGCCACGTAGGCAACCGCGCGCCCGTGGTTACCGCTCGAGCACGCCACGATACCGCGCTCGCGCTCCTCGGAGCCCAGCGCCTCGAGTCGCGCGGCAGCGCCACGCACCTTGAAGGAGCCGGTATGCTGCAGGCACTCCGCCTTGTAAACGACGTCTCGCCCCCAACGCTCGGAGAGACGATCGTCCCGCACGATCAGCGTGACCCGCGCGTGTCGCGCGACCGCCTCCTTCGCGTGTGCGAAATCGAGCACGTCTTGGCGGCGGCTTGCGTGCAGAAGGCCTACCTGTGCCGGCCTAGAAAACCACCCGAGGACGCTCCCTGAGCTCCGTGATCCAGAGGCCCGAGTTCAGATCCGACGAGTAGATCCGGCCCTTGAAGATCTGGGCGCCCCACGTCATCGGCCAATTCGGCGTCGTCGTCTGGTCGTCCGTGGTCAGGATGGTCGCGATCTCCCGGCCCTGAGCGTACAGATCGCCGCGCAGCTCGCCCGAGATGTCGAGCACCCGCAGACCGCCCTGGTAATAGCCGACGTAGAGCTTGTCGTCATCCACCCACACGTTGTGCGCGCCGGCCTCGGGGACCTCGTATTTCGCCACCTCGACCGGGTTCTCGATGTCGCTCACGTCGAGCACATGGATGTACCCGCGCGCGTGGATCGCCGCGTCGGCGTCCCACCCCGCCGGGAAGATCTCGTCCCCGACGAACAGGTAGCGGCCGTGGCGCCACGCGACGTGCGTGTTGCCGATCGGATACTTGAACTGGCTCACGAAAGTCGGCGTACGGGGCGTCCCGCCATGCGTCCCGGCGCCTACGTCGAGCACGACCGCTCCGTCGTCCCAATACGAGACGTAGGCATAGCCGTCCTGTACGATCACGTCGTGCAGGGATCGCTGCTCGTTGTCGATGCCCCAGCGGCCGACTTCGGTCGGCGCCGCCGGATCCGAGATGTCGATGACGTGAACCGCGCGCGTCCCGTTGTGCACCGCGTATACCAGCTCATGCTCGCCCGAAATCCAGACGTTGTGCACGCCGCCGGTGAGCGTCTCGGTGTACTCGGACAGGATCGTCGGGTGCGCCGGCTCGCTCAGGTCCAGGAGCACCATCCCGTTACGACGGTTCGAGGCCCCCTCGCGGGTCACGATCCCGAGACGGTTGTTCGGGTGGATCTTCACGTCGTTGATGCGGCGAGCGTCGAGTTGGAGCGAGTCGGTCAGCACCGGGTTCGCCGGATCCGTGACGTCCCACACCTTCATCCAGTCCCAGAGGAAGGTCCCGATGTACGCGTAGTCTCGACCGTCCAGGCCCTCGAACACCCACACGTCTCCCGAATGATGCTCGGAGATGCCGCCCCGACCGACCTGGATCAGCTCCGCGTCGTTGCCGCGCGGCTCGACGAGGACCACGCCGCTCACGACGTCGTTTTCGCCCATGCGGGCCGTCACCCGGTACGTACCGGGCCTCTCGGCGACGAAGACCCCCTCGCCGCGCTCATTCTCGATCTGGGCTCCCATGCCGCTCAACGACCACTCCGGGAAGGCCCGGACCGTGCGCCCCTCGGCCTCGGCGGTCGCGACGAACCGCACGACGTCCCCGGTGCGCGCTCGGGCTTCCGTCGGGGCGAGCGAGTACGACACACCCGGATCGGGGCGAACCGACAGCGTGGTGGAGGACCGCACCCCCGCCCCGGACACCGAGATCGAGGCGTTGCCCTGCCGCCGGGCGAAGATCAGACCGGCGGCGTCGACGTCGGCGATCGACGGATCGCTCGTCTCGAACATGAGGACCGGGTCGGCGACGGGCTCCCCCAGCCGATTGAACGCGCGTACCGCCATCGGTACGACCTGACCCGCGTAGGGCTCCATGCTCGGCACTTCCAAACGAAGCTCGGCCGGGGGAAGCGCCCGAATCACCACAGAGACCGATGCGGGCTGCCCGCCGATGACCGCGGTGATCTTGGCCACGCCCGGGTTGAGGGCGGTCACGAGGCCCGCTTGATCCACCGTGGCGAGCTCGGGGGTCGAGGCAATCCACCGGACGGCAGCCCCCGTGATGGTGCGGCCCGCCCCGTCGAGCGCCCGCGCCTGAAGCTGCGCGGTCTGGGTGACCTCGATCTCTGCTCGCTCCGGGGTGATCACGACTTGCGCAGGCGCAACCTGCGCGGGCGCGACCTGGAATGCCGTGACGAGAAAAAGCGCGGTAAGACCCTGCATCATGCGTCGTCTCCGTTTGGTCCGTGCACCATCATCCGACCACCGACCGAGCCAGCTCGCCTTCGGCCGCGATGTATCCGAAGGCGGCCCACTGACTGCGGCCCGCGAGGATCCGCTCCCACGTCTCGTGTGCCGCCTCCGGACGTCCGTTCAACAAGTGCCACACACCGAGCCCGTACGCCGTGGTCGTGCTCTGAAGCGTGGCGTCGCTCCCCGCCGGGCCGGTCAGATCCTCGAGCGCTCGCTCGCCCTTGAAGAGGAGCAGCAGGTCGAGGTACGCGGTCGACTCGATGATCTCCATGTCTCCGGAGATGCCGTCGAGCACTTCGGCAGCCTCCTCGTCCATGCCGAGGCGCCGGAGCGTCATGTACAGCCAATACGAGGTCGCCACCACCGAATCCGGGTGGACCGAGACCTCCAGACAGCTGCGCTGAGCCTCGAGCGCCTGCGCGAGCTGACCCTGCACGTAATGGGCGAGCGCGAGGTGGTACCAGATGTTGAACTGGAGCGTGCTCGTCGGAATGTTCATCGCGTTCGGAAGGCCGTCGGGCTCGACCTCGTCGGGCCGACCATCCGTCAGCTCCACGGCCCGGCGCAAGTCGGCGATCGCGTTGTCGGGTTCACGCACGGTCAGGTATCGATGGCCTCGGTGCCGGTACAGTCGGGCGTCGTCCGGGTGCAGCTCCAACGCATGCGTGTACGTCTCGATCGCCTCACGGTAATGACCGAGATACGCGGTTCGGCGCCCCATCCAGATGAGCGCGTCCACGTCCTCGGGCGCCGCGGTCAGGGCGTCCTCCGCTTCTGCGTAGCGAGCCTCGTGCCCCTGGCGGACCGTCTCGGACAACTCGGGCGCCCGCAGCGTGTCCCCTAGAAAGGAGATCGCTTCGACGCCTGGGGGCAGCGGTCCCTCGAGTCGGCCCGCCGTCGACTGACCGACATCGCCGGCGCATGCGGCCGTGGCTATGACGAGCGCCGGCGCGAGAGCAAGAACGGGAGAAGTCGTGCGCATCCGTCCGGTCATGCGGGTTCCTCGGAGGGCTGAAAGAGCCCGCAATAGAGCCCGCGCCGCCCGGAGAGGCAACGTCGCGACCCGCTCCGAGGTTCCGCTACGGCGAAGCGGAGTCCGTCGGTGCGGGAACACCCATCGCGGCTCGGATCGCGAGGGCCGCGCTCGTGCAATCGTCCGGGTCGCACACGGCATCCAGGACGATCAGCTCCGAGGCGGGCGACCGCGCGAAGAACGCGAGGATCTCGAGAAGCTTGGCCTTCGTCTCGAAGGGGGTGTCGAAGCCCGCGACCCGGTACCAGTACCAAACCACGCGAGGCTCGTCCGCGTCCCGGACGATCGCCTCGTGCACGAAGCGCCGCTCGGGTCCGATCGGGCCGACGATACGGTCCGCCACCAGGAGTGAGTCGGCGGCTACGAAGTTGTTGTACTGGATCAGCTCCTCACCCTGCCGCTGATCGACGAAGTAGTAGCGAGCCGCATGGACCGGCCGTTCGCCGCCCGCGATCCGCCAGCGCGCTTCGGCGTCCACGCCCTTGAAGTCGGGGCGCCACGGCTCCCCCCCGACCGCGGCCTCTTCCATGGTCCAAGGCGCGACGACTGGGAACACCGCGGCGTCGCGATCGAGGTCGGCGCCACGCGGAATGACGCTGAAGAGAACGAGAAGGATCGGACCGACCGCAGCCACCAGCCCGGCGCGGATCGCTCGCGTGCGAACGTGCGGCGACGGATCGAGCCAGGGGCTCTCCGGCGCCATACCGACCGTCGGAGCCCCGGCCTCTTCGGGCGCTGCCTCCCGATCCCTCTCGGCCCCCTGCGTCTCGCCGTCGCGTGCGACTTCGGGGCCGACCCCGGCGCGGCGACGTGCGGCGTCCTTCTGCTCGATGCGGCGAGCCAGGAAGTAGGTCGGGATCATGAGGAGCGTGAAGATCGCCCACCCCTGCCAGAGATGATCCGCGATGTAAGGCGACTGCATGGCGGTCGCCTCGCCGAGGAAGATGAGGACCGCGACCCGGATCCAGTTGCCGACGATCGACATGAATCCGGCGACCGCGACGATCTTGAGCTGCGTCTGCCAGCGATCGGTGAACAGGTGGGCATAGAACGCCCCGAGCACCAATCCGCCCATAAGGTAGTTGATGCCCGAGCATCCCGACTCGACGAGGAACGTGCCGGTGCTGATCGTGATCGTGGAGTAGCCGATCTCGGCCTCCACTCCGCCGAGCTTCGCGATCCCGCCGCTCGCGATCGTGGTCCACCGTTGGAGGATCGGTGAGAAGGCGTCCCAGAAGGGGATCGCGAGGAGGAAGGTCGCGGACGTCACGAGAATGATGCGCCGCGCCGACCAGCCGAAGATCGCGAGGGCCACCAGCGTCGCGATCATCGTGAAGAGGAGCTGGTGGACCAAACGCACGTTCATGACGACTGCGAACAGCCACGCGATCGACACAAGCGCGACCAGGGGAAGCAGGTCGGGCAGGCCCGGCCCCGCATCGCGCAGGATTCGGCGGCGGTCGCGCCAAACGAGCCAGATCACGAGGCCACCTACGAAAAAGCCCTGCTCCTGGTAGGAGGCGTTCCACGTACCGGGGAAGCTCGCGAGGGTCGGCCAGAACGCGACGAGCGTCGCCAGCAAGATCGCGCCGACGCCGATACGGCTCGTCGTCATCGTTTGGGAGGCTTCCATGCGATCAAAGCTATGCTGCGTTGGCGGAGGCCCCAATGCCCTCGACGGCGCGATCGGAGCCCGAAGCCCGAGGGAATTCTTCCCACAGCGGAATTCGCCGCTGCCCGACAGCGAATGCGGCGCCGTCTCATTCCCTTGAGAACGAAGCCTTCGCTACGGCGCACGCGACTCTGAACGAGGCCCTGGGATGAGCCTGGAGTTGATGTTCGGACTTTGGGTGGCCGCCGCGGTCAGCGGGATCGTGCCATTGGTCAACGCCGAAGTCGTCGTGGCCGGAGCGGCGGCCGCGCTGCCGGCGATCACGATTCCGATCCTCGCGGTCGTGGTGGGTTCGGGTCAGATGGCGACCAAGGGCGTGCTCTATGGGCTCGCTCGGTGGACACCCAGCAAGCTTCCGACGAAGGCGCAGGCCCGGATCGAGCAGGCGTGTCGCAGGATGGGAGAGCACGGGGGGGCGGTCGATTTCACGTTGCTCGCGAGCGCGTCGACCGGTGTGCCACCCTTCTATGGCGTGAGCCTCGCCGCCGGGGCACTCCGCGTCGGCTTCGTGCGGTTTTTCGTCCTGGGCCTCATCGGCAGGATCTTGAGATTCGCCGTGGTGGCCTGGGCGGCCAATGAGGCGGGTCGGGCCCTGTTCAGCGGCCTGGCCGACTCGGCTGGCCTCTTCTTGCCAGGCTGACGTGAAGATCGAGCTCCTGGTCGACTCGGCCGAGTTTTGGGCCCGACTCCAGGACGACGTGCGCCGGTGCCGGCAGCGCGTGTATCTGCAGACGATGTCCTTCGAGGGCGACCGAGTCGGGGTCGCGCTCGGAGAGGCCCTGGAGTCATGCGGCGCGAACGACCGTCGACTCCTGGTAGACAGCTACTCGCTCCTGTTCCACAACGATCGACTGATACCCGGGCCCGCGTGGCTCAGCCCGGCCTTCCGGGCCGAGTTCCGGTCGACGCTCAGCTGGATCAGCCGGCTGCGGCGCTCCGGCGTCGGGGTGCGCTTGGCGAACCCGCTGAAGCCACGCCTGACTCAGCTCCTCAAGCGAAACCACAAGAAGCTCGTCGTCGTTGACGACCGGGTCTCGTACATCGGCGGCATTAACTTCTGCGAGCACAACTTCGACTGGCACGACGCCATGCTTCGCATCGAGAGCCCCGAGCTCGCCGAGCACTTGTCGACGGACTTCCTCTCCAGTTGGCAGGGGACTCCGAAGAGATCGGACCAGACACTCGGGCACCTTCGCGTTCTCTCCCTCAACGGGGAGCGCAATCCCGAGGGTTTCGCTCCGGTTCTGGAGGCCGTGGAAGCGGCGCTCGATAGGATCGACGTGGTGAGCCCCTATTTGTCGCCCCCGTTCACGGACCATCTCGCCGAAGCGGCCCGTCGGGGCGTCCGCGTGCGCGTACTGACCCCTCGGCGCAACAACAAAGTGCACCTCGCCGCCTTCATCCAGGAGGCCACCCGCCGACACGGATTCAGGCTTCACCACTACCCGCATCGGATGAACCACACGAAGGCGATGATCATCGACGAACGCACGCTCGTCGTGGGGTCGACGAATTTCGATACCGTCAGCTACTACCTCATGGACGAGCTCTTCGTGATGACGGACGATCCCGCCCTCGTCCAGCGCTTTCGGCAGAGGATCTGGGATCCCGACGCCGGCCGACCCGCGTCCGAGCCGTCCCGAAGATCAGCCGGAACCGTGCTGCTCGACCAATACGTTCGAGGTGCGGCACGCCTGCTTTCCGGGCTGACAGGAGCCTCCTGATCCGATGCAGAGCCTTTCGCCCCTCCCGTTCCTGCTACTCGCAACGGTTTCGGCCGTCGAAGACCGGGTGCGTCCCCGCGGCTTCGACTGCACGGCGCCCGCGACCGACACCCGCCTATCGACCGGCGAAGCCGTCACGGTCCCCGAATGGGTCGAGCCCGGAATGACGCCGTCGGTGTGGCGACTGGCAGAGGCCGCGCGGGCGGCGAAGAACGCCGGAGACGACGGCCTCGAGAAGTGCCTTCTGGTGGAGGCCGAACGGGAGGCCCGCGCGGCGCTATCGGAAGAGGAAGCCTCCACACCGCGACGGTTCGCCCTAGCCATCGTGCTCGGAATGCGAGCGGAGGTGGAGGGAGGCCGGACCAAAGTCAGGGCCGCGTCCGAGCTCTACGAGGAGCTGGTCGTCATCCTGACCGCGGAGCCGGGCCATGCTCGTGCGCGACACATGCTCGGGCGGCTGCACGCGGGCGTGAAGCGCATGGGGGGGGTCACCCGCTGGCTCGCCACGAACCTCCTCGGTGGAGCGGTGCTCAAGACGGC